>DATGMB010000323.1:0-3731 GCA_035293845.1 Bryobacteraceae bacterium | reverse complement strand
ATGCGCGGATGGCCTTCGACTTCCCGCCCGGCGCTTTCCGCTTCTCGACCGGCTTCGCGGCCGGCCTCGGCTCCGCCATGCTGATCGCCATGTACGACTTCATGGGCTATTACGATATCTGCTACGTCGCCGGCGAAGTGCGCAACCCGCAGAGGACCATCCCGAGAGCGATCCTCTATTCCGTCGCTATCGTGGCGGTAATCTATGCCCTGGCGAATCTGAGCATCATCGCGGTCGTGCCGTGGCGCGAGGCGATGCAGTCGAAATTCATCGCAGCGCTATTTATCGAAAGGCTGTATGGGCCGCGCGCCGCAGCGGTCGTTGCAGTCCTCGTGCTCTGGACGGCGTTCGCTTCCGTGTTCGCCCTGCTGTTCGGCTACAGCCGCATTCCGTATGCCGCGGCTCTCAACGGCGACTTCTTCCGCCCGTTCGCGCGCCTGCATCCGAAGGGCCGGTTCCCGCACGTTTCGCTGCTCGTGATGGGGGCTTTTGCGATGCTTGCCAGCCTGTGGGATCTGGACGCAGTGATCGCGGCGCTCCTCACTTCCCGCGTGCTCGTGCAATTTCTGGTGCAGATCGCGGCGCTGCACTACATGAGGACGCGTCGCGGCGATATCGCGCGCCCGTTCCGCATGTGGCTGTACCCGCTGCCGGGCGCGATCGCTTTCGCGGGTTGGTGCTATATCTTCGCGACCTCCGGCTGGCGGTATGTGGCGTTCGGGCTTCTGACGCTGGCCGCGGGCGGCGTGGCATATGCGATCAGGCGGCAGGCCGCGCGACCCGTGAAATCGCATTGACCAGCTTGCGGTAGGGGATGTTGTCGAAGGATTCAATCGGCAGCCACTCTCCATCGCACCAGGTCGAGTAATACCAGCGCGCCAGGAGCGCCAGATATTCCTCGCGCTCCCGGACCGGCAGCTTGCGCTGCTCCACGGCCGCGAACGTCTCGCGCAGTTTGCGGTCGAGCGAGATCGGCTTGCCTTCCTCCACCTCGAAGCCGAGGCGGCGCTGTGGCTGCCAGTGGCCGTCGCGGACGAACCATAGCTCGACGGCTTCCTGCTCTGTAGAACGCGTCACGGCAACGCCGTGGAGCCGGTCCACATCGCAGACCAGCTCATCGCGGAGCTTGAGCACCTCCTGCACCTTTTCGAGGCGCTTATGCAGGCGCGCGGCCTCCTCGAACATCATCTCCTCGCTGAGCCGGTCGCGGGAGCGGGTGATCGAATCCACGAGCGAGTGACCACCGGTGCGCAGGAAATCGACCACGCGATCCACTTCGTGCGCGTACTCCGCCGGGCCCACCACCTGCTGGCATGGGCGGAGGCACATGGCCATCTCGCCGTAAATGCAGCCGGGATGCGCAGGCGAAGGCGCGAAGTCCTCCTGGCAGCGGCGCATCTGGAACAAATCGAGGAACTGGGCTTCGAACCGCTCGGCCGAGGCGCGCGAGCGGAACGGGCCGAACCAGACGCCGCCGGACCGGCCCAGGTGCGTCGTGATGTGGCTGCGCGGGAATTCGTTGGAGAGGACGACCTTGACGTACGGCGGCAGGCGCAACCGGAGCGTTTCGGCATAGGTCTCCGGGAAGAGCCGGCGTGCCTGTTCGTATTGCACGATCGACGATTCCAGGGCGGAAGCCGTGAGGCGGTACTCGATGCGGGCCACCGTGTGGCGCAGGTTGAGAAGGCGAGAAGGTTTCTCTCGTGGGCTCAAGAGCCGGAGCAGCCGGCGGCGCAGCAGGCCGGTCTTCGAGAGATACGGGTCCCCCTCCTTTGGCCAGAGCACGAAGACGGCCGGCTGGTTGGGCAGGGCTTCGAGGGCACGGTCGAGCACCGCCAGATCGCCCGTGACTTCGATCGTTTCCATCACTCGTAGAAGCGCCGGTAATCGGCCGCGGCGGCCGGCGCGACGCGGCCCACGCCGAGATTCTCGAGCACGTGCTCGCGGCGTCCCATGCCGGCCAGCGCCACCGCGATTCCCGGCGTCGATCGCGTGAACTGGATGGCGCGCTGCGCATCGCTGGCGAGTCCGGGGAGCAGGTCTGCGACGGCGTCCGGCATGTGGCGCAGGACCTGGGTCTGCAGGAGGCTGGCGCTGGCCACTACGGCAATGCCGAGACGCGCGGCTTGCTGGAGCACGCTCTCGGGCTTTCCGAAATATGCTTCGACCATTCCGAGATTGAAGGGTAGCTGGATGAATCGGAAGTGATGGTCCGCGCCGCCCTCCGCGGCGGCGATTTCGGCGAGACGGGGCCGGCTGAGCTGGCCGGGCTTGCGAAAACCGTCCCACGTGGCGGCGCCGTACCAGCGGATCTTTTCGCTCTCGACGAGCTTTTCGAGACGGGCGAAGGCGCGATGGATGCGGGCGTCGAACTCCTCCCGGCGGACGAACCCGAGCTGTGTTTCCGGATTGTGGAGATAAAAAACGTCGATAGTGTCCACGCCCATGTTGGCGCGGCTGCGCTCAATCTGGTCTTCCAGGAAATCGGGCGCCATCGAGTGCATGCCGCCCGTGACGTCGCCGGGCGCGAGTCCGGCCGGGACCGCGCCGGGGGTGAGGAAGCCCGCCTTGGTGCTCACCACGATCTCATCGCGCTGGAGCTGCTTCAGTGCAGCGCCGATCTCGCGTTCGGACTGCTGGTGGCGATAATTGATGGCGGTATCGAAAAAATTGATGCCGCCTTCCGCGGCGGCCAGCAGCGCCTCGACGCTGGCGTTGAGATAGGTGCCGATCCCGAGCGTCGAAACGGCGAGATCGAAGACCGTACGGAAAAAGCCGGCGTCCCGAAGCTCGGGGTGCCGGTCGGCGAAGCGGAGGGTGCCGGTCGCGGTCGCGTACATAGGGGTAGGGCAGGACCATCGCCTGCCCCGGATCATTCCGAAACAGCTTTCGAATCGATCAGCTTCTGGATTTCGGCCAGGAATTCGGCCACGGGCTTGGCGCCCTGGTCCCCGTGCTTGCGGTTGCGCACCGCCACCTGCTGCTTCTCCTGCTCGCGATCGCCGACCACCAGCATGTACGGGATCTTCTGCAACTGCGCCTCGCGGATTTTGAGGTTCACTTTTTCGTTGCGGTCGTCGAGCGCGGCGCGGATGCCCGCATCTTCGAGCTGCTTGAGGACACCGCGGGCGTAATCCATCTGGCGGTCCGTAATCGGCAGCACCGTCGCCTGTATGGGCGCGAGCCACAGCGGAAAGGCGCCCGCATAAAGCTCGATCAGGTAGGAGATCATCCGCTCCATGGTGCTGACGATGGCGCGGTGGATCATCACCGGCCGATGCTCCTTGCCGTCGGCGCCGATGTACTTAAGCCCGAACTGGTTGGGCAGATGGAAATCGACCTGAATCGTCGAGTAGGTTTCCTCGTGGCCCATCACATCGGCGAGTTGAATATCGAGTTTGGGTCCGTAGAAGGCGGCTTCGCCGGGGGCGGCGACATAGGGCAGGCCAAGGGCCTCCATCGCCTCGCGCAGCACGCGCTCGCCGAGCGCCCACATCTCGGGGTTGTCTACGTACTTTTCCTTGTTGTTGGGGTCGCCGAGCGAAAGGCGGTAGCGGTATTTGGTGATACCGAGATCCTTGTAGGCCTGCTCGACCAGCCGCATCACGCCCGTGAACTCTTCCTTGATCTGGTCCGGAGTGCAGAAAATGTGGGCATCGTTGAGCGTCATGCAGCGGACGCGGCTCAGGCCGCTCAGCACGCCGGAGCGCTCGTAGCGGTACATGGTGCCG
>DATGMB010000322.1:0-2528 GCA_035293845.1 Bryobacteraceae bacterium | reverse complement strand
CGCGAAATTTCGAGAATATCGCTCATGAATGCGGGGCGTAGCGGCCGGCGGCGCGCGGAGCTCGCGCCGTAACCCGAATTATACGCCTTCCGGCAGCTCGATTTCCAGCGAGAGCAGCGCCGCGCCGAAAGTCTTCCCCTGAGCGTCCGTCCGCAGCGAAACCGTGCCGCCGCCGCCCAGCGCGCGATGCAGCAGGAAGTTGAGCGCCCCCAGGTTCGGCAGCTCGAACCGCTCCACCGGCCCGCCCACCAGCGCGCCGAAATGCCGCTCGACGCGCTCCGGCGTGACCTGCTCGACCAGCACCGGATAATACCGGTCCTCGTTGGCGATCACCCCGATATTGCACGTATCGCCCTTATCCCCCGACCGCGTATGCGCAATCTCGCCGAGCCGCACCTTCATAAGGCGTATCATATCCCCATGCGATGGGCCTCTGCCGTCCTCGTTTGCTCCGCCGCGCTCGGTCAGCAGCCGCCGCCCTCGGTCGTCGCCGGCATTCCCGTAAACTACGACGAAGCGCTCGTCGGCAACTACACGCTTCCCGAGCTCGGCGCCCGCGACCTCAAAACGTGGACCACCAGGCGCCGCCCCGAAATCGTCCGCCTCTTCGAAGACAACGAATACGGCCGCGCCCCCGGACGCCCCGCCGCCATGAGCTTCGACGTCTTCGATAAGGGCACGCCGGCGCTCGATGGCAAAGCCCTCCGCAAGCAGGTCACCATCTACTTCTCCGCCGACAAAGCCGGCCCGAAAATGGACCTGCTCCTCTACACTCCCGCCCACGCCGCGAAACCCGCGCCGCTGCTCCTCAATCTCAGCTTCAGCGCCAACTCCAGCACCATCGGCGATCCCGGCATCCGGCCCGGCGAGATCTGGGGCCGCGATCACCAGCGCGTCCCCGCGCCCCAAAACAATGGCCGCGCCATCGGCAGAATCAATCCCCTGCCGTTCCTCGAACACGGCATCGGCGTCGCCACCATCTATTACGGCGATATCGACCCCGATTTCGCCGGCGGCATCCCGTACGGCGTCCGCGCGCTCTATCTGAAACCCGGCCAGACCGAGCCCGCGCCCGATGAATGGGGCGCCATCGCCGCCTGGGGCTGGGGCCTCAGCCGCGCGATGGATTACCTGGAGACCGACCACGCCGTCGATGCCAGGCGCGTCGCCATCCTCGGGGTTTCCCGCCTCGGCAAGACCGTGATGTGGGCCGGCGCGCGCGACCAGCGCTTCGCCATGGTGATCGCCAGTTGCTCCGGAGAAGGAGGCGCCGCCCTCAGCCGCCGCAACTACGGCGAAACTATCGCCCATCTCACCGCGCCGGGGCGCTATCCCTACCAGTTCTGCGCGAATTACGCGAAGTACGCCAAAGCCGTCGATGAGCTGCCGGTCGATGCCCACATGCTCGTCGCGCTCATCGCGCCCCGCCCGCTGCTGCTCCAAACCGGCGACCGCGATTTCTGGTCCGATCCCAAAGGCGAATTCCTCGCCGCCGTCGCCGCCGAACCCGTCTACAAACTCTACGGCAAGCGGAGCCTCGGCACGGACCAGATGCCCGCCGCCGGCCAGCCGATCCTGCACGACATCGGCTACGTAATGCATGCCGGCGGGCACGGAACCGTGCCCTCCGATTGGGACGTGTTCCTCCAGTTCATGCTCCAGCATTTTGTGACAAAATAAACCCCATGCCCCGAAATGCATCGTTTTTAGCGTTAACTGTCCTCTGCGCGTCCGCCGCCGCCGCGCAGACCCTGCCGCCGCCGCTGCCCAGGCCGGAATCCCAGGACGCCAAGATGAAATGGTTTCGGGAAGCCAGGTTCGGCCTCTTCATCCACTGGGGCCTGTACGCGATCCCCGCCGGCGAGTGGAACGGCAAGCCCGTCCCCGGCATCGGCGAGTGGATCATGAACCGCGCCAAAATCCCGGTCAGCGAATACGAGCAGCTCGCCAAACAGTTCAACCCCGTCAAGTTCAACGCTGAAGCGTGGGTCCAGATGGCCGAGGACGCCGGCATGAAGTACATCGTGATCACCAGCAAGCATCACGATGGCTTCGCCATGTACCATTCCGAGGTCTCCAAATACAACGTCTACGACGCAACGCCCTTCCACCGCGATCCCCTCAAAGAGCTCGCGCTCGCCTGCGCCCGCCATCACATCCGCTTCGGCTTCTACTACTCCCAGTCGCAGGACTGGCATGAGCGCAACGGCGCCGGCAACACCTGGGATTTCGGCCCCGACGATCAGAAAGACTACGACCAGTATCTCCGCACCAAGGCCGAGCCCCAGGTCAAAGAGCTGCTCACCGGCTATGGCCCCATCTGCCTGATCTGGTTCGATACCGCCCGCATGATGACCGGCGACCGCGGCCCCCGCTTCGTCGATATGGTCCACAAGCTCCAGCCCGCCACCCTGATCGATGGCCGCCTCGGCGTCCCCGGCGATTACCGCTCGATGGGCGATAACGCCATCCCCAACACCGTCGTGCACGAGGATTGGGAAGTCCCCGCGACCATCAATCACACCTGG
>DATGMB010000321.1:0-2077 GCA_035293845.1 Bryobacteraceae bacterium | reverse complement strand
GGCATCGCGCAGCCGCGCCGCGTTGTACACCAGCAGGCGCGCCGCCTCGATTTCCGTGGCCATGCGCGCCAGTTCGAACTGCACGCCCTGAAACTCGCCGATGGTCCTGCCGAACTGCTTGCGCTCGCGGGCGTACGCCAGAGCATGTTCGAGGGCGCCTCGGGCCAGGCCGATCATCTGGGCGCCGATGGCGATGCGCCCTTCGTTGAGCGTCTCGATCGCAATCTTATATCCCTGCCCGACCTCGCCCATCACGTTCTCGCGCGGCACCCGGCAGTTGTCCAGAATCAGCTCGCAGGTGGAAGATGCGCGGAGACCGAGCTTGTCCTCTTTCTTGCCCACCTGGAATCCCGGGAAGCCCCGCTCGATGAGAAATGCCGTCACGCCCTTGTAGCCGGCCTCCGGTTTGGCGTTTGCAAATAACAGGAAAAAACCGGATTCGTTGGCGTTCGTGATCCACAGCTTGCGGCCGTTGAGCAGGAAGTGATCGCCGCGATCCTCGGCCCGGGTGGCCATGGCGAAGGCATCCGAGCCGCTGCCGGCCTCGGAGAGAGCATACGAGGCGACCGTGTCCGCCGCCAGGCGCGGCAGGTATTTCGCTTTCTGCTCGGCCGTCGCCCAGCGCAGCAGCGCGTTGTTGCAGATGGTGTTCTGCACGTCGACGATCACGCCCGCCGAGGGATCGACCGCGGAGAGCTCCTCGACCGCCAGGATCGCCTGGAAAAACGTGCCGCCCTGCCCGCCGTACTCTTCGGGGATCTCGATCCCCATCAGGCCCATCTCGAAGAACTGGCGGAGGATCTCTTTGCGGAAGACGCCGGCCTCATCCATTTCCCGCACATACGGCCGGATCTCCTCGCGCGCGAACTTGCGCACGGTTTGCTGGAAGAAGCGCTCGTCCTCGGAGAGTGCCGTGAGCGGCAGGTGTCCGCTGGCTTCGGTTTGCGGCGCGGCTGGCATAGTCAAAGTGTAGCGCCGCTGCGGGCTCACTTCGCAGGCCCGACGGTCGCGACGACCTTCTTCGCGAGGTCCTGCATGGAAGGGTCCTCGATGATGAAATGCGCCTCGCAGACCGGGTTCCCCGCGACCAGCACCGTCCATGTGGTCCCCAGCACATAGGGCGAAGTCAGCCACACCCGGTTGGGCGACTCCTCCAGCACCTTGGCCCGTTTATCGAACTGCATGGCGACGGCCTTCGCGCGGTCGAGAGGCTGCCCCGGCGGATGTTCCTGGATGCTGACCGAAAGCTTTCCGTCCGGCGACTTCATGTGGCCGGTCTGTCCGACCGTGCGGTCCGCCTCCGTGTCGGCGACCCAATCCGGCGGCACGGCAACCTGGCAGGACCCGCCACCTCCGTGATCGGTGGGCGAGGCGGTGCGGGTCTGCCGCTGCGGAGATTTCACGACCTTCCACCCTGACGGCACGTTCGCCGCGACCGATGCGCCCGAAAGAAGGAGAATCGATACAAAAATCCGCATGGGTACAGAATATAACCGGGCCTCGCCGCCCGGCTGCGCCGGCTCCGGCCTGCTGTGTCCGGCGCTCCACACTGAAGCGTACCTCCGGGGGGCGCGGCTAGAAGCGTTCTACGGGACCGGCCAGTCTCGATCGCATGGTCGCATTCGCGGGAATCGCGACATCCTCCATGACGCGCAACTCGACTCGCGTCTCTCCCTTAAACGTGGGCCGGGGACCGCGTGCCGGCAACGTCAGCACTTTGACCGGCCAGAGAATCGGGATGCTCCACTCCAGAGCGTCCCGCGTCGCATGCCCGCGGCCGTGAATTTTGCCCGCTCCGTCCACCTTATAGCGTCCGGCAGAGATGACTTTGGCATCGAGGGGGAAGACACCGCCGGGCAGCGTCAGGCTGGTGAACTCCAATTGGATCCACCCCTTTCCGACGAAATGCCCCGGGTCGCGATAATCCCTGAGGCGCGCGGACAGGTACGAGCCCTGTGTGATGAGCGGCCGTCCGAAGACTTCGATGCGGCTGATGTGGCAGAGAATCGGGTCGCCGCGCTCCGCCGTTTTCGAAGAGAAGTTCGGCTCGTCGAGCGTGCAGCCCAGCAATGTCCCG
>DATGMB010000320.1:0-4867 GCA_035293845.1 Bryobacteraceae bacterium | reverse complement strand
CGGTCGACGATCGTCCAGTCGTACACCGGCCGCCCGTTGGCATCCTCGGTGTACGCGTTGGTCGATCCCCATTTGAAATCCGGCGCGCCATCGCCGGTCGCGAGCAGGAAGTGGGTGCGGATGTAGACCGGCTCGCGGCTCAGCGCCGCCAGCTCGCCGATCAGCTTGCGGCCGTGCTCCGCGTAAGTAAAGTTCGGCTCATCGTAGCCGAAATAGCGATAGATCGGCGCGAGCGGCCCGAGCGGGCGCGCGGCATCGACCATGAGCCGCACCGGCTGCGCGAAGGCCGCGGCAGCCGCCACAAACAACAGCGCGGCCCGCACTATTTCCCCACCCAACAGGGCGGCCGCTTGCCGAGGAACGCCCCCATGCCTTCCTGCGCGTCCGCCGCCATCGCATTCATCGACATCACTTCTTTCGCGTACGCATAGGCCTTCGGCTGGTCGAGATCGATCTGCGTATAAAACGCCTGCTTGCCGATCGCCACCACCAGCGGGCTGGCCTCCGCGACCTTGGCCGCCAGGCGCCGCGTCGCCGCCGCGAGGTCCGCCGCCGGCACGGCCTGGTTGATCAGCCCCCACTCCGCCGCCGTGCGCGCGTCCACCATTTCGCCGGTCATCAACATCTGGAGCGCGCGCTTACGTCCGATGGCGCGCGTCAGCGCCACCATCGGCGTGGTGCAGAACAGGCCGATTTTGACTCCCGGCGTGGCGAACGCCGCTTCCTCGGCCGCGATGGCGAGGTCGCACGTGGCCACCAATTGGCAGCCGGCCGCGGTCGCGACGCCCTGCACCTCCGCGATCACCGGCTGCGGAATGGACTGGATTTTGACCATCAATTCGGTGCAAATATCGAAAATTTGCCGGTATTCGACGATATTCCTGCCGGTCATCTCCGAAAGATCGTGGCCGGAGCAGAACACCTTGCCCGCCGCCGCCAGGATCACGGCGCGGATTTCGCTCTTGCGCCCGATTCCGTCCAGCGCCGCGATCAGATCCCGCATCAGTTCGAGCGAGAGCGCGTTGCGCCGCTGCGGGCGGTTCAGAGTGACGACGGCGATGCCGGCTTCCTCGCTCACCAGCACCGGTGTTTCCGTCCCTAACGTGTCCTTTTGCAAAACCGTGCTCATTGGGTTGCCTTCATTTCGCGCGTTCGCGCGCGCAATTCGTTTTTCCTCACCTTGCCCGTCGCCGTCCGCGGCAGCGGGCCGAATTCGACGTGCTTCGGGCATTTGAAGTGCGCCATGCGCCCGCGGCACCACGCGATCAGCTCTTCGGCCGTCAAGCTTGCCCCCGGTTTCAGACCCACGTACGCCTTCGGCACCTCGCCCCACTGCGCGTCCGGCGCCGCGACCACCGCGACTTCCGCCACCGCCGGATGGTCGGCCAGCACCTTCTCGACTTCGATCGACGAAATATTTTCCCCGCCCGAAATCACAATATCCTTTTTGCGGTCGCGCAGCTCGATGTAGCCGTCCGGATGCACCACCGCGAGATCGCCCGAGTGGAACCAGCCGCCGGCGAAGCATTCCGCCGTCGCCTCCGGATTTTCGTAATACCCCAGCATGACATTGTTCCCGCGCATGAGCACTTCGCCCATGGTGGCGCCGTCGGCCGGCACGTCGCGCATCTGCTCGTCGACGACGCGCAAATCCGTGCCCGCGATCAGGTACGGCACGCCCTGCCGCGCCTTGATCTGCGCCCGTTCATCGGCGGGGAGCGCCGCCCATTCCGGCTTCCAGGCGCAGATGGTGTGCGGGCCGTAGGTTTCGGTCAGGCCGTAGGCGTGCGCGATTTCCGCGCCGGCTTCTTCGGCCGCGCGGATCACGGCGGGCGAAGGCGGCGCTCCGGCGGTCACGATCTTGAGCGGCCGCGTGAATCGCACCCCGAGCGCCGAGCAATGCTGCGCGAGCGATGCCACCACCACCGGCGCGCCGCAGAGATGCGTTACGCCTTCGGATTCGATCAGCCGCAGCGCCTCGGCCGGATCGGGCCGCCGCATGCAGATGTGCCGCCCGCCCGCCGCCGTTATCGCCCAGGTGAAGCACCAGCCGTTGCAGTGGAACATGGGCAGCGTCCAGAGATACACGCTGCGATTGCTGAGCCCGTGCTCCACGATCTCCCCGATCGCATTCACCCACGCGCCGCGGTGCGTGAACATCACGCCTTTCGGAAATCCCGTGGTGCCCGAGGTGTAGTTGATCGCGATCGGGCCGTTTTCATCCTCGACCGGAGCCGGCGCGGCGAGCGGACCCGCTCCAGCCAGCAGCGCTTCGTAATCCGACACGATATGCCGCGCCGGCGCCTTCTCGACCAGCCCGCGCAGCTCGGGATCCGCCAGCAGCACCTTCGCGCCGCAGTGATTCACGATCCAGCACAGCTCGTCCGGCGCCAGCCGCGTGTTCAGCATGACGACCAGCGCGCCGATGCGCATCGGTCCGAAGTGCGCCTCGAGTGCCATCGGTCCGTTCGGCGCCAGCACCGCCACGCGGTCGCCACGGCCCACGCCGAGCCCCTGAAGCGCCGCCGCGAGCCGGTCGACGCGCTCCGCGAACTGCGCATACGTAAACCGCCGATCGCCTTCGATTACCGCCGTCGCTTCCGGATACACGCGCGCGCTGCGCGCCAGGAAATCGAGCGGTGTCAAAGGCGAAACCATGGGGTCTCCTGACACGGCATTGTACTGCGGAACGGCTCACACACCCTCGCCGCCAACGAAAAACCGCTAACGATTAGCGGCCCAGGCTCGCAAGTCACTGATTCCACAACGGCGCTTTTTTGAAAACCGCTAATTTTAGCGGTTTTCCATTGCTGTACACTGGTCCCTTATGAACGCAAAACCCTGGGCGGCCGCGCCTCTCCTGGCCTGCGCCGCCGCCGTGCTCATCTGGAACGCGGCCCCGGCCCAGCAGGGCCGCGGCGGCAAGCAGGACACCAAAGAGCTCGTCGCGCGGCGCAACGCCCTCGAGCAGGAGCTCGAATCCATCGCCGTCATCGACCGTAAGGTGATGGTTCCCATGCGCGACGGCAAGCGCATGGCCACCGACGTCTACCGCCCCAAGGACGCTTCCAAAAAATACCCCATCATCTTCGTCCGCACGCCGTACAACTTCAATTTCTGGGACGTGCGCCTCGGCGCGCCGCGCGACATGTCCGCCGAGCTCGACGCCGTCAAGCGCGGCTACGCCTACGTCGAAATGAACGAGCGCGGCCACTTCTTCTCCGAAGGCAATTACGACATCCTCGGCCCGCCCTTGACCGACGGCACGGACGCCATCTCCTGGATGGCCTCCCAGCCGTGGTCGAATGGCAAGGTCGGCACCATCGGCTGCTCCTCGACCGCCGAGTGGCAGCTCGGCGTCGCGGCGCAGGGCAACCCGCATTTCGCCGCCATGATCCCGCAGGGCTTCGGCGCGGGCGTCGGCCGCGTGGCGCCCTACTGGGAGCAGGGCAACTGGTACCGCGGCGGCGCCGTACAGATGCTCTTCATCGCCTGGCTCTACGGCGAGCAGAACCAGGTGCGCCCCATGTTCCCGCCGAACACTTCGCAGGCGGATCTCATCAAGGCCTCCCGAATGTTCGATCTCGCGCCGCAGATGCCGCCGGTCGATTGGTCCAAGGCGCTCACCCACCTGCCCGAAATGGACATCATCAAGGCCGTCGACGGCCCCAACGGCATCTTCGCCGATCACATGGAAGTTTCAACCGGCGGCGCGATGATCAAGCGCACGCCGAACGACCCCGCGTGGTACCGCGGCGGCCTGTGGCACGACAACATGACGATCAACGTCCCCGGCTTCTGGTTCATGTCCTGGTACGACGTTTCGGTCGGCCCCAACCTCGCCGCCTATAACCGCGTGCGCGCCACCGCGCGGCCGGACATCGCGAAGGAGCAGTACGCCGTCATCGCGCCGACGCTGCACTGCCAGTACAAGCGGGCGACCGAAAACACCGTGGTGGGCGAGCGCAGCATGGGCGACGCCCGCCTGGACTACGACGAGCTGACCTACGGCTGGTTCGACCACTTCCTCAAAGGCGAGGACAACCACGTCCTCGAAAAGATGCCGCGCGTCAAGTACTTCACGATGGGGATTAACAAGTGGCAGACCGCCGACACCTGGCCGCCCGCCGGCGCCCGGCCGCTGACGTTTTATCTTTCAAGCGGCGGCGGCGCCAACACGCTCCAGGGCGATGGAAAGCTCGCCACGGCCGCGCCGGACGCCGACAGCCCGGACAAGTTCACCTACGATCCGATGAACCCGGTGCCCTCCTATGGCGGCAACGTCTGCTGCACCGGCAATGCGGTGACCGGCGGCGCCTTCGACCAGCGCAAGATGGAGGAGCGCCCCGATATTCTCGTCTACACCTCGGAACCCCTACAGGAAGGCATCGAAGCGAGCGGCCCGATCGGCGTGACGCTCTACGTCTCCTCAGACGCGAAGGACACCGATTTCACCGTGAAGCTGATCGACGTCTACCCGGACGGCACGGCCTATAACCTCGACGAGACCATCCAGCGCATGCGTTACCGCGATGGCTACGATAAGCCGCTGGTGTGGATGTCGCCCGGCTCGGTCTATAAAGTCGCCTTCCAGCCGCTGACGACGAGCAACTGGTTCGCGGCCGGCCACCGCATCCGCGTCGAGATTTCGAGCAGCAACTTCCCGCGCTTCGACCGCAACCTGAACACCGGCGGCCACAACTACGACGAATCGGCCGGCATGGCCGCCCACAACGCCGTCCACCACTCGCGGCAGTACGCCTCGACGGTCACGCTGACCGTGGTGCGGCACTGAGCCGCGCTCACCCGCGTTCCCGCACGGCGACCGGATGCCGCAGGGTGAACACCACCTGCGTCTCCGGCGCCA
>DATGMB010000319.1:0-4847 GCA_035293845.1 Bryobacteraceae bacterium | reverse complement strand
GATCGTTTTCGTTCGGCATGGAACTCACTCCTTGCTTTTCTCTTCTACGAGGGGCGGCCGCATGTTTTCCGGCCAGAGGCTGTGAATGTAATTGACGAGATTCCAGATTTCCGTGTCGCCGGAGAGCTGCGCGGCGAAGGGCGGCATGGTTTCGCCGGCGCCGTCGCGGATGCTGCGGAAGATTTCGCCGTCGCTCGATCCGCTCTTGTAGGCTTTGGGATTGGTCAGGTCGGTGGCGTCGGCCACGACGTCGACCTGGGCTTTGCCATCGGGCCCATGGCAGGCGGCGCAAGTGCTGAGGAAGGTGGTTTTACCCGCGGCGATGGATTTCCGGGTAAACGGAACCGGGTTCTTGAGCTTGCGTACTTCCTCCGGGCTCATCCGCTGAAAGCCGGATAGAAATACCACGCCGAGACAGCCCAGCAACACGATTCGCATGCCCACCGGGAGTCCAATATATACCGACCGGACGGACGGTGCAAGGGACATCGAGGGACGGCGCGGCGAAGCTTGAGGGTGCGCGGCGTGGGCGGGGCAGGGGATTGGGGGTTGGGGACCGGAGCGTGCTCACGGCGCGGACGGGGGGAGAGCTGTCTGACTAACGTAAGGTGATCGAGGCCGTCCAATCGCGGCAGGAGGCGCGATGTATCACTCGAGACTGCCACTGCTGCTCGCGGTGCTGGCCGTTCGCGCGGGGGCGCAGGGTCTGCCGCCGAATCACGATCCGGCGAAGGCGCGGATCGTCACCAGCGATATCCCGAACTTCTGGCGCGTGTTCGACCGGGCAACGCTCAGGGATGCTGCCGAGCTGTTTCAGCGCGAGTACATCGATGCCGGCAGCCCCGGTTTGCACGGTTTTATTCCCGCGCGGATCGTCAGCGGACGCGCGCTGGCGGCCACGGTGGCGGCGCGGCCCCGATACTTTGCCGCGATTCGCCAGAACACGCTTTCGCTCGATCAGAAGCCGGAGATCAAGGAGGCGATTCAGGCCAGCTTCCGGCGGCTGCAGGAGATCTATCCCGGCGCGGTGTTCCCGGATATCTACTTCCTTATCGGGCGCCTGAATTCGGGCGGGACCACCGATGGCGGGCAGGGGCTGCTGATCGGGATCGAGATGAGCGCGCGCGACGAGCACACGCCGGTGGACGAGCTGACCAACTGGGAGCGCGCGGTCACCGGTCCCATGGCGCGGCTGCCGAAAATGGTGGCGCACGAGGTGATTCATGTGGAACAGCGGCATGCAAATTCCGGGCGCGGCAGTGGCGGCCAGCCGACCCTTCTCAGCCAGGCATTGTTTGAAGGCGGTGCGGATTTCCTCGGGGAGATGATTTCCGCCGGGACCATCAACCCGGCCCAGCGCGCGTACGGCGACGCGCACGAGCAGGCGCTGTGGACGGAGTTCGCCGCGGCGATGCATGGCGGGGATACCAGCAAATGGCTGTACGAGGGCGATCGCGCCAAGGACCGTCCCGCCGATATGGGTTATTACATCGGCTATAAGATTTGTCAGGCGTACTACCGGCGCGCGGCGGATAAGCCGGAAGCAGTCCGCCGGCTCCTTGAAATGTCCGATCCCGATGCGCTGTTGAAGGAGAGCGGTTACGGCGCCCGCTTCGCGGGTCCGGAGAAGCGCTGAGGTCCGGGTGCGGCGGCTACTGCCGCGGCGGTGCGGGGATCAGCCGGATCACGAAGTTGCTGCGGTCGCGGTCGATGAAGGATTCGACGGGGTAGTTATCCGGCGTCTTATAGCCCTTTACGCCCGCATCGATCGAGTAAGCCGCATTGCTCAGGTGACCTTGCCGGTGGCCCTCGCACGGTCCGCGGCGCAGGCCGGGGCCGCCACAAGAAGGGCGAGGGCCGCGTCGCGCATGCTGGAGACCTGGCAGGTCCTTGGCTCCGGGCCAAGGGCGCCCGCCGGATTGCGGACCGGAGCATTTCATCCGGTTTGACCCATGCCGCTGGTCCTGAACGGCACATGTCCGCATTCGAAACGGACGGCTTCCACCACATGGCGCGGGCCGCGCGCCCTAGAATCGCGGCTATGGGCCTCACTCGCCGGCAATTTGCCGTGGTTCTGGCGGGCGGCGGCACCGCTCTGCTGGATGCCGATCCGCAGACCGGCGGACCGCCCGCCGGCACGGTCTCCTGCACCTTTACCGTGAACGGGCAGGCGCATTCCGTGGTGCTCGATCCGCGCGTCAGCCTGCTCGACCTGCTGCGCGAGCACCTGCGGCTCACCGGCACGAAAAAGGGCTGCGACCACGGCCAGTGCGGCGCGTGCACCGTGCTCGCCGACGGCCGGCGCATCAACTCCTGCCTCAGTCTCGCCGCGCAGCACGATGGGGACCGCATCACGACAATCGAGGGCCTGGAGCGCAACGGCCAGCTCCATCCCGTGCAGGCGGCTTTCCTCGATCACGACGGCTTCCAGTGCGGCTACTGCACGCCGGGCCAGATCTGCTCCGCCGTCGCCCTGCTGGATGAAGCGCGGGCCGGGTCGCCCAGCTTCGTCACGCGGGATCTCCGCAACAACGGTCCGATCGACCTGACGGA
This sequence comes from Bryobacteraceae bacterium, assembly GCA_035293845.1. Classification (GTDB taxonomy): domain Bacteria; phylum Acidobacteriota; class Terriglobia; order Bryobacterales; family Bryobacteraceae; genus DATGMB01. The sequence goes on along the minus strand of DATGMB010000319.1, from coordinate 2,294 downwards.
CGACGAAATCCGCGAGCGGATGAGCGGCAATCTCTGCCGCTGCGGCGCGTACCCGAACATCGTGGCCGCGGTGCGGTCGCTGGCGCCGCCATCGGCCAGCCGGAGCATCGAACCGGAATGAGACCGTTTACGTATCATCGGGCGGCTTCCGTGACCGATGCGGTCGCCGCCGTTGGCCGGCCCGAGTCCAAGTTCCTTGGCGGCGGCACCAACCTGATCGACCTGATGAAGACCGGGGTCGAGCATCCGGCGCACCTGGTGGATGTCACGCGCGTGCCTTCGGCGGCGATCGAGGAGCACGCCGGCGGGCTGCGCATCGGCGCCATGGCGCGCAATAGCGACGTGGCGAACCACGCGCTGGTGCGCACGCGCTATCCGCTCCTGGCGCAGGCGCTGCTGGCCGGCGCGACGCCGCAGCTTCGCAATCTGGCGACGGTCGGCGGAAACCTGATGCAGCGGACGCGCTGCTACTACTTTTACGATCCGACGCTCGGCGAGTGCAATAAGCGCAACCCCGGCTCGGGGTGTGGAGCGCGCAGCGGTTTCAACCGCATCCACGCGATTCTGGGCGCGAGCCCGCAATGCATCGCGGTGCATCCGAGCGATCTGTGCGTGGCGCTCGCGGCGCTTGAAGCCGTGGTGCAGGTGCAAGGGCCGGCAGGCGCACGGGCGATCCCGATGGCGGATTTTCACCGGCTGCCCGGCAACACGCCGCAGATCGATACCAACCTGCGGCCGGAGGAACTGATCGTCGCGGTGGATGTGCCGCCGCAGGCCGCCGCCACGCGGTCGCATTACCTGAAAGTGCGGGACCGTAACTCGTACGCCTTCGCTCTGGTCTCGGTTGCCGCGGCGCTCGATATCGACGGCGGCACGATCCGCCAGGCACGGATCGCCCTCGGCGGGGTCGCGCACAAGCCCTGGCGCGTGCCGGCGGCGGAGCAGGCATTGGCGGGGCAGCCGCCGGGTGAAGCGGCGTTCGCCCGCGCGGCTGATTTGCTGCTGGCCGGCGCGCAGCCGCAGCACGACAACGCCTTCAAAGTGGAGCTGGCCCGCCGGTCCGTCGTGCGCGCGCTGACGGTGGCGGCATCACAGTCATAGAGATCAACATGCAGGATTCCCTCGGAAAACCTCTCGTCCGCGTCGATGGCCGCGCCAAGGTCACGGGCCGCGCTGTTTACACCGCCGAGCAGGACGTGCCCAACGCGGCGTATGCGGTGATGGTCACGAGTTCCATCGCGCGGGGGCGCATCGTCTCCCTGGACACCCGCGCCGCCGAACGGCAGCCGGGCGTGCTCGCTGTCCTCAGCAGCCGCAACACGCCCCGGCTGCCGCAGAAGCCGCGGAGCGCGAATCAGGGCGACCGGCCGGGCGATCGCAAGCTGCAGCTTCTGCAGGAGGACACCGTGTACTACGCGGGCCAGCCGGTCGCCGTGGTGGTCGCGGAAAGCCTCGAAGCCGCGCAGGAAGGCGCGCGCCTGGTGGAGGTCCGTTACGCCGCGCAGACGCCCTCGGTCGAGCTTGAGCCCAGTCTCAGCCGCGCCTACAAGCCGGCCCAGGGAGGCGCGCACGGCGAAACGACGGACGACGCGCGCGGCGCGGTAGATTCCGCGCTCGCCAGTGCCGAGGTCAAGCTCGATCGCGTCTACACCACGCCATTCCAGGTGCACAATCCCATGGAGCCGCACGCCACCATCGCGATCTGGAGCGGCCCGGACCGCCTCACAGTCTACGACGCCACGCAGGGGCCATTCCCGGATCGCGAGCGCTTTGCCATGCTGCTCGGCCTCAAGCCGGACAACGTTCGCGTGATCTGCCCGTATCTCGGCGGGGGTTTCGGCAGCAAGGGGCCGACGTGGTCGAGCCAGGTGCTGGCCGCCATCGCCGCAAAGCAGGTGGGCCGCCCTGTCAAGCTGGTGGTCGAGCGGCCTCAGATGTTCGGACCCGTCGGCATGCGCTCGCACACGCGCCAGCGCATTGCTGCGGGAGCGCGCCGCGACGGTACGCTGGTGGCGCTGCGCCACGATGTGACGGCCCAGACCTCCAGTTTCGATGAATTCCTGGAATCCGCCGCCATGCCGACGCGCATGCTGTATGCCGTGCCGAACGAGGCCACGACGCAGCGGCTGGTCCGCTCCGATATCGGCACGCCCTCGTTCATGCGCGCGCCGGGCTGGGCGGCCGGTGTGAACGTGCTCGAAATTGCGATGGACGAGATGGCGTATGAGGCGGGCATGGACCCCATCGAATTCCGCCTCAAGAATTACGCGGACCAGGATCCCGAGAAATCGCGG
>DATGMB010000318.1:0-31580 GCA_035293845.1 Bryobacteraceae bacterium | reverse complement strand
TCCAGATGACCGTCCAGATCCGCGCGCAGCCGCGCCGCTTCCCGCCATGCGTTTCCGGCCTGCGCCAGCCGGCCGCGGCAATCTTCGCATTCCGCGATATGGCCGTCCAGGGCCAGCAGATCGGCCGGAGCAAGCGTCCGGCTGCCGTAGCGCGAGATCTGATCGTCCGTCAAGTGGGCCGAGCTCATGGCCTATAAGAAAGTAGATGCCAAACCTGGCGCCATATTACTACGGCTCATGCGGCGGGCGAGCCGCTCCCGGGCCGATTTGCGCAGGTTGATCACCCGCTGGCGGCTCACGCCGAGCCGTTCGGCGATCGCCAGGTCTTCCAGAGGCAGGCGGTTCCAGAGCGCCGCCAGCTCCTCGACGGCCATTTCGAGCGCGGCGGCGATCTCCCGCATTCCCGCCACGCCCGTAACCGGCAGGAGCGAAACGGCCGGCGCCCCGCCCGAGGTCCGCAGGTTGAGCAGCAGCGCCATCCGCTGCGCCGCCGGGAGCTCGCGAATCTCCGCCCAAAGCGCGGCCATCCACCGGCTGAGATCCAGCCGTTCGCCGGGGTCGGGATCGCTGCTGCCGATCTCGCGCGCGGCGTGTTCCGGCGCCGGCGGTGCGTCCTCGATTCCCCAGATCGCCGCCACGATCGGCACCAGCTCATCGAGATCCAGCGGCCCGCCAAAATGCGCGAAGATGCGGGTCAACAGCTCGCGCGGCGCCAGGCTGTGCCCGCGCGGCACATCGGCCAGCTCCTCCGTCCAGCGTTCCAGGCGCGTTCGCGGCGGCGCCGGCCGCCGTTCGGATTGCCAGCGCGTCAGGCCGCACATCCAGCCGTTCGCCTCCTCCCAGATGGCCAGCCCCTTCTCATTCGAAAGCAGGTACCGCAGCCGCGTTTTCAGCCGGTGGCGGTTGGGGTGCTTGCGCCGCACGTACTCGTTGCAGGCGTGAAACGCCGCCACGGCCGTGTAGCCGGCGAAAGCGCCGATTCCGCCTTCACCCTCGCCGTGCTTCATTGTGCGCAGGCGCGAAATCAGCTCCACGAGCACTTCCGAGGAGACATCCTCGATGTCCTGCGCCTCGGCAGCGCCCGCAAACCCCAGCTTATGAGTCACGATCCGGTGGATGGCGGGCCGCGCATAGTCCACGAGGAGCGCTTCGAGCAGTTGCTCGGCCCTGCCGGGATCGCCGCAGGCGGCGTATTCCCGGAGCATGCGGTCGGCCGCATCGCTTCCGCTGGGACAGAAGGCGCTCGTCATGCTTTCTTACCTATCGGCTCCCTGGCGGGCACGGCGCGCAGCCGGCCTACCCAGGAATGGTGACCGGATTTCACCTCAGCGTATCATCCGAAAACGCGAAAATGCCGGGAATGATAGTACTTGCGGTACGCTGAAGGAAGGAAATGATCAACCGCAGAAGATTCCTCCAGGCCGCGGCTCTGGCGCCCGCTGCTTCCGCTTTCGCGTCCGAGGCTTCGACCGCTGCCCCGCCGCAAACAGGCGCGCACGCCGCGCATCCGGCCAGCCTCACGGCCAAAATCGTCCGCCTCAACCTGCAGCACACGTGGACCACCACCATGTCCTCCAGCCAGTACCGGGACACGCTGCACGTCTCCTACACGCGGGACGGCATTACGGGGCATGGCGAGGGCGCGCCGATCGTGCGTTATCACGAGGATGCCGAAAGCGCCCGCAAGGCGGTCGAATCGGTGCGGGATCTGCTGCTCGGCGCCAATCCCATGCAGTTCTCGAAGGTGATGGCGGAGGTATTCCGCCACGTTCGCGGCGAGTGGGCGGGCAAGGCCTCGATCGATATCGCTCTGATGGACTGGGTCGGGCAGAAGCTGGGAATTCCGCTCTACACGTATTTCGGTCTGGACCCGAAAGATGCTCCCATCACCACGTTTTCGATCGGCATCGACACGCCGGAGATCACGAAACAGAAAACCCGCGAGGCGGCCGATTATCCGGTGCTCAAGATCAAAGTGGGGCTCGACACGGACGAGCCCACCATCGAGGCCGTCCGCAGCGTGACCAAAAAGCCCCTGCGCGTCGACGCCAATGAAGGCTGGAAGAACAAGGAAGAGGCCGTGCGCAAGATCAACTGGCTGGAAAAGCAGGGCGTCGAGTTCATCGAGCAGCCCATGCCGGCCGAGATGATCGAGGAGACCAAATGGGTGCGGGCGCGCGTGCACATCCCGATCATCGCGGATGAGGCCTGCCAGCGCGCTTCGGATATCCCAAAGCTCAAGGACGCGTTCGACGGCGTCAACGTGAAGCTGGACAAGAGCGGCGGCATGCTGGAGGCCTACCGGATGATCGAGATCGCCAAGTCGCTGGGGATGAAGACGATGCTCGGCTGCATGGTTTCGAGCTCGGTTTCCGTGACCGCCGCGGCGCATCTTTCGCCGCTGGTGGATTACGCGGATCTCGACGGCAATCTGCTGATCGCCAACGACCCGTATCGCGGCGTGAAAGTCGAGCACGGCAAGCTGGTGCTGCCGAACCGGCCGGGACTGGGCCTGACTCCGGCGTAAAGGACGGCCGCCGGCGATCGTTCCGGAGTTCCACGCGCCGCGTACGGATGGTATCGTACGGTAGCGGGCCCCACAGTGCTTTCCTCTACGCCGCGGAACCGGGACAATAAAGGTATGGAATTACCAGGCCCGGACCCCACTAACGCTTCCGAAAACCGCGTGGGCGCGGCCTTTTCGGTAGATTTAAGCTCCATCGTGACGAAAGTCGCGAATGTCAGGGAAGCTCGTGCGCTTCCGCCCGGCGCCATTGTCGGCGATCTGCATGGCGGGCTCACCTTCACCGACGCCGTCGCGGCAGCCCTTGAATCCCGCAGTTCCGGCGGCTGGCAGGAGTTTCTGACCCCCCAGGGCGAAACCTGGACGCTCATCATCCTGAACCGCTGAACCAACCAGACCTTCCTGCTGTCCCCGGCTCCAGGCCCCTGGCGCGTGCCATGCCGGATAACTGTCTTCCCGCACTGGTGATAATATGATTGGGCTGAAAACCAGCCCTTTATGGACCATATCCTCTCGATCGTCCTGTTCACGCCATTGGCGGGGATGCTGGTGCTGCTGCTCATCCCTTCGTCGAACGCCCGCGCGATTAAACTCTGGGCCAACTTTGTGGCGGTAGCCGGATTCCTGGTCTCGCTGCCGCTGGTCTTCCAGTTCGACCGCACCAAGGACTTCCAGTTCGTCGAGCGCGCCCCCTGGATTCCCTCCATCGGCGCCAGCTACCACATCGGTATCGACGGCCTCGGCCTGCTGCTCGTCATGCTTACTACGCTCATCGGCGTGGTCGCGATCCTTTCGAGCTGGAACGCCATTCAGGAGCGTCTCAAGGAGTATTACGCCTTCTTCCTGCTGCTGCAGACCGGCATGCTCGGCGTCTTCATGGCGCTCGATTTCCTGCTGTTCTTCGTTTTCTGGGAAACCGTGCTGGTTCCGATGTACTTCATCATCGCCCTGTGGGGCGGGCACCGGCGCATCTACGCGGCCATCAAGTTCATGATCTACACGCTGGTCGGCTCGGTGCTGATGCTGCTCGGCATCCTCGCCCTGTACTTCCAGCACTACATCCAATTCCAGACCTACAGCTTCGAAATCAGCGACCTCATGCGCGTCTCGCTGCCTGAAACCATGGCCTGGTGGGTCTTTTGGGCCTTCTTCATCGGCTTCGCCGTCAAGGTGCCGATGTTCCCGTTCCACACCTGGCTGCCGGACGCTCACACGGAAGCCCCCACTGCCGGCTCGGTCGTGCTGGCGAGCGTCCTGCTGAAGATGGGCACCTACGGATTCCTTCGCTTCAGCCTGCCGCTGCTGCCGGCCACGGCCAGGAACCCCACCGTGGTCACGATCGTCGCCGTCCTTTCCATGATCGGCATCGTCTACGGCGCGCTTGCCTCGCTGATGCAGAAGGATTGGAAGAAGCTGGTGGCCTATTCCTCGGTCAGCCACCTTGGCTTCTGCACGCTCGGGATCATCGCGCTCAACCCGGCGGGCATTTCGGGGTCGATCATCCAGCAGATCAACCACGGGATTTCGACCGGCATGCTCTTCCTCGTGGTGGGCATCGTCTACGAGCGCCGCCACACGCGCGATATCGCGGAATACGGCGGCCTGCTCAAGGTCATGCCGATTTTTACCCTGATCTTCGGCCTCGCCGCCCTCAGTTCGATGGGCATGCCGCCGCTCAACGGCTTCATCGGCGAAATCACGATCCTCGGCGGAGCCTTCCAGATGTCGCACGTGTGGGCGTTCTGGGCCGCGGTTGGGATCGCGCTCGGCGCCGCCTACCTGCTGTGGCTCTTCCAGCGCACCATGCTCGGCGAGGCTTCCGAAAAGAACCGGCTGATGCCGGATCTCTCGCTCCGTGAGATCGCGGTTTTCGCCCCGCTGATCGTCTGGGCCTTTTGGATCGGCCTCAACCCGCAGCCGTATTTCCGCGTCCTCGAACGCCCCGTGGCGCAGATCGTCGAGCGCGTGCGCCCCGGCTACTACGCGGAGCAGCATTTGCCGAATCCGCTCGAGCCGCAGGCCCGTCAGACCGCGGAAGTGCGGTAGACGCACGGAATTTCACACGAAATGTTCCATCGCTCGCTCGTCCTCGCCGTTCTGGCGCTCACGCTGGCCGGCTGCCGCCCCGCCCGCAACCCGCTGGCGCTCACCGAGATTACGGCGGCCGAGGTTTCGCGGCTCCAGGCCGATTTCAACGCCGAGGTCCACGCCACGCGCATCATCCTGCTGGTCTCCCCTACCTGACCGACCTGTCTGCGGGGGGCCTCCGCAGTCGCCGACGTGTTGCACCGGCATCCGCAGGCCGCGGTTTCGCTGTTCGCCATCTGGGAGCCGATCCTCGATGACGACACCGCGCCGCCGTACCTGCCCGCGCTCCAGCGCCTGAATGACCCGCGCGTCCGCCAGTTCTGGGATCCCGGCCGCCGCATGGCTGCGATACTCCGTACCGTCCAGCTTCCGCCGCACTGCTGCGTTTACCAGAAAACGTACCTCTGGGACCTGATCGCCGCCTGGACGCCCGGCGCGCGCTGGCAGGCCGCGCCACCCCGGCCGGCGCTCTTCGACGGCACCATGCTCCGCGCGTCGCCGCAACTCGACGCTCTGCTCCACCCATAGACGGCCGCGTACGAATGCCGGATGGGAATGCCGGCAACGCTCTGTTAGAATCGCTGCTGGCGATTTCTCGCCAGGGCAGGCTCACCGGCCGGCGCGCCGGTCGAACACCGATGCCCCGACCCTGAGAGGAGGCAATCATGAACGTTCTGAAGCAAGGCTCCCGTGGGCCGGATGTCGCCGCGCTCGAGCGCGCGCTGGCCGCTGCCGGCTTCGACCCGGGCAGCACGGATGGCGAATTCGGACCGGCCGTCGAAGCGGCGGTCCGTGCCTTTCAGACGAACCGCGGCCTCGAACCGGACGGAGTGGCCGGTCCCGCCACCCTGTTCGCCCTCGGGCTCATTTCCGCTCCGGCGCTGCCCGTTTCGGGCGTTCCCTTCGATGCCGTCTGCCGCATGTTTCCGGGGACACCGGTGGGCAACATCGAAACCCATCTGCCGGCCGTTCTCGAAGCCCTGGTCGGGGCCGCCATGGCCGATAAGATCATGGTCCTGATGGCGCTGGCCACCATCCGCGCCGAAACCGGCGAGTTCCTCCCGATCAGCGAAGGCGTCTCAAGCTTCAACACGTCGCCTGGAGGGCGGCCCTTCGACCTTTACGACCATCGCGCCGATCTCGGCAATCAGGGGCCGCCCGACGGCGAGCGGTTCAAGGGCCGCGGCTTCGTCCAGTTGACCGGGCGCGCGAATTACCGGCAGCACGGTGAGGCGATCGGATTGGGAACGCAACTGGTCGACAACCCGGATCTGGCCAACGATCCGGAAATCGCCGCCAGGCTGCTGGCGAGCTTCCTAAAGAGCAGGGAGGCCGCGATTCGCTCCGCCGTCGCGGCGGGCGACCTCGCCGAGGCGCGCAAGCTGGTCAACGGCGGCAGCCACGGCATTGACGCCTTCACCGGCGCCTGGCGCACCGGTGACCCCCTCATTGCCGAGGTCTCGGCCGTCGCGGCGTGAGCGTAGCCGATGTAACGGAGCGATGCGGCTCGGCCCGGGCTGCACCGCTCGTCACGCCCGCGGCTCCGCCGCCTTCATCCGCCCCGGCGGTCCGATCACGTCCTCGATCGCGGTCAGCAACTCGGAGGCCTTGAACGGCTTTCGCAGGACCACCGAGCCGCTCAGCTCGGCCTGATACTCGTTGGCGAACCCCGTCATGAAAATCACGGGCAGGGAAGGGCGCTCGTGATGTACCCGCGCCGCCAGCGCGAGCCCGGTCATGCCGGGCATCACGATATCGGTCAGCAGCAATTGCGGCTGCACCGGCTCTTCCGCGAGCGCTCGCAGGGCGTCCTGCGCGCTTGCCGCTTCTTTCACGCTATATCCGGTGCGCTCCAGCAGCAGGCGCACCAGGTTGCGGATCTCCCGCTCATCATCGACCACGAGTATCAACGCGATTCCCGGCCCCCGTGGGATTATAGCGTGACCGCCTGTTACCGGACTGTGATCCTTATGCCTTTACACTGGAAGGAATGGGGGAAACCATCATCCAGGCCCGGCAGGTCGAGAAGTTTTACGCACAGCCTAACGGCAACCGTATTCAGGTAATCGCCCCTACGGATCTGGAGATCCGCTCGGGGGAAATCCTGGCGGTGCTGGGCCCCTCCGGCTCGGGCAAATCGACCCTGCTCCGCATGCTCACCGGTCTGGCCGCGCCGTCCGCCGGAGAGGTGCTCTGGCACGGGCGCCCGGTGGGTGCGGAACCGCCCAATGTCTCGATCGTGTTCCAGAGCTTCGCCCTGTTCCCCTGGCTGACCGTGCTGGAGAACGTGGAGGCGCCGCTCAAGGCCCGCGCCGTGGACCCGGTCGCCCGCCGCAAGCGCGCCATCCGCATGCTGGACGCGGTCGGCCTGGACGGTTTCGAAGCTGCCTACCCCAAGGAGCTCTCGGGCGGCATGAAGCAGCGGGTGGGCTTCGCCCGCGCGCTGGTGGTCGAGCCCGAGGTGCTGTTCATGGATGAGCCGTTCTCCGCGCTGGACGTCCTCACCGCCGAAAATCTGCGCAACGAGCTGCTCGAGCTGTGGCAGCGCCAGAGCATGCCCACGCGCGCCGTATTCCTCGTCACCCACAACATCGAAGAAGCCGTGCTGCTGGCCGACCGCGTTGTCGTGTTGGGCAAGAACCCGGGCCGCATCCGCACGGATTTGCAGGTCCCGCTGCCGCATCCGCGCGATAAGAAATCCGAGCCGTTCCAGAACCTCGTGGACTATATCTACACCGTCCTGACGCGCCCCGATGAGGCGCCCGCCAAAGCTCCGTCCGGGCGGCCGGAAGCCGCCGCGCCCGCGCCCAGGTACCCGATGCTGCCGCATGCGCGGCCGGGCGGCGTCGCCGGTCTGCTCGAAATGCTCGAGGATCGAGGCGGCCGCAGCGATATTTCCAAGCTGGCCGAGGATCTCGGCTTCGCCATCGACGAGTTGCTGCCGATCGTGGATGCCGCCGCGCTGCTCGGCTTCGCCACCGTCGCCGAAGGCGACGTCGAAATGACCGCGGCCGGCCGCGAATTCGCCGCGGCCGATATCCTGAGCCGCAAGGATCTCTTCCGCCGCGCCGCGTTCCACAACGTAGCGCTGCTGCGCCAGATCACCCGCGCGCTCGCCACCAAGCGCGACCATTCCATTCCGGACGAGTTCTTTCACGACATCCTGGATGAGCATTTCAGCGAAGAGGAAACCGTGCGACAGCTCGAAACCGCCATCACCTGGGGCCGTTTCGCCGAGCTGTTCGATCACGACGCCAAGGAGCGCCGCTTCTACCTGCCGGAAGAGGCCGCAGAGGTGGATCGCGCGTGATCCGGCTTCCGCTGCTCGGGCGGTCCGTCTCCTCCGAGGGCGCGCGCTCCGCGCTTTACGACGGGCTGGTGTTCTGCGCCATCTTTGCCGCCTTCAGCGTCGTGCTGCTGATCGGCCGCTACTGGATGGCCGCGCCCATGCCCGCCGCGCACATTTCGCGCTCGCCCGGCATGCTGCCGCTCTATTCGCTCTATTCGCTGGTGCGGATCGCGATTGCCTACGTGCTCAGCCTGGTGTTCGCGGTCGGGTACGGATATCTCGCGGCGTATAACCGCCGCCTGCAGCCGTTCCTGATCGCGCTGCTCGATATTCTGCAATCCATCCCGGTGCTCAGCTTTCTGCCGGGCGTCATGCTGGCGATGGTCTCGCTGTTCCCGGGGCACCAGATCGGCATCGAGCTCGGCGCCATCGTCCTCATCTTCACCGGCCAGGTGTGGAACATGGCATTCAGTTTTTATTCGTCGCTGCGGTCCATACCGCGCGAGCTGCGGGAAGCCTCGCGCATCTTCGGCTTCAGCGCGTGGCAGCGGTTCTTCCAACTCGAGCTTCCCTACGGCGCCATCGGGCTGGTGTGGAATTCGATGGTGTCGGTGGCGGGCGGCTGGTTCTTTCTGATGGCCTGCGAGATGTTCGTGCTGGGCAACCGCGATTTCCGCCTGCCCGGCCTCGGCTCCTACCTGCAAACGGCCGCCAGCGCGGGCGATACCGGCGCCATGCTCTGGGGCCTCACCGCCATGATCGGCGTCATCGTGCTGCTCGATCAGGCGGTCTGGCGGCCCGTGATCGCCTGGTCCGACAAGTTCAAGTTCGAACAGGTCGAAAGCGCGCACACTTCCGGCTCGCCGATGCTCGACCTGCTGCGCCGCTCGCGCGTGCTCGAAGTCTGTCAGGAGCGCGTCGTGGCTCCGCTATGGGAGTTGCTGGGCCGCCATTTCGCGCAGCGCCGTGGCAGGGAGGACAAGCACAGGCCCGGACCGTACGGGCGAATCGCCGCCGTGCTCGCCGGAGTTCTGGTGCTGGCCGTCCTCGCCTGGGGCGGCGAGCATGCATTCCGCCTGCTCCGCGGTCTTGGCCGCGCCGATATCGGCCTCACCATGCGGGCCGCGGGCGTCACCTTCCTGCGCGTTGCCGCGGCTCTGGCGATCGCGTCGTTGTGGACCATTCCGGCCGGTGTGGCCATCGGCTTCCATCCGCGGCTGGCGCGCATCGCGCAGCCGCTTTCGCAGATCGCCGCCTCGGTCCCCGCCACCGCGCTGTTTCCGGTGCTCCTGCTCGCCATCGTGAACGCCGGCGGCGGGCTTGGTGTCGGCTCGATCCTGCTGATGCTGCTCGGCACGCAGTGGTACATTCTCTTCAACGTGATCGCCGGGGCGATCGCCATCCCGTCCGACCTCAAGGAGGCCGCGTCGTTGTTCCGGTTCGGCACGCTGGACCGGTGGCGCACGCTGATTCTGCCCGGCATCTTCCCGTACCTGGTCACCGGACTCGTGACTGCGTCGGGCGGCGCCTGGAACGCGAGCATCGTGGCCGAATATTTTCACTTCCAGGGCCGCATCCTCTCGACCGTCGGCCTGGGCGCCGTGATCAGCTCCGCGACCGATTCCGGCCGTTTCGATACGCTGCTGCTGGCGACGATCGTGATGGCCGCTCTGGTGGTCGGGGTGAACCGCCTCGTCTGGCGCCCGCTCTACCGCCTCGCGGAAACGCGCTATAAGCTGGAGACCTGATGCCGCCGGCGATCATCTGCCATCGCGGCCTGTGCCGGGCCACGGCCCGCTCGCGCCGCCGCGCGGAAAACACCATCGCCGCATTCCGCGAAGGCATCGCGGCGCTGTGCGAGCTCGGGTTTCCTCCCTCGATCGAGTTCGACGTCCGCCGCTCCGCTGACCGCCGTCTGGTCGTAATCCACGATCCCACCCTGCGGCGTACCGCGGGCGTGCGCGGCCGCGTCAGCCGGCATACCGCCGCGGAGCTGGCCGACTTCGGCATCCCGTTGCTGGCCGACGTGCTCGACCGGTTCTCCGGCGTGGAGTTCCATGTGGAGATCAAGGAGCCGGGACTTGCGCGCGACGTGAAGAACCTGATCCTCGGCCGCCGGCTCCAGGACCGCACGATTGTCTCCTCGTTCGACTGGCGCGAGCTCGCGCAGCTGGCGCCGGAGGTCCGCTTCGCCCTCACCTCCAGCCTGCCGACGCGGCGCACCGTGCGGCTCGCGGCGGAGATGGGCGCCTGCGCGATACACCCCGCCCACCGCCGCACGAACCGGGTGCTGGTAGAGGCCGCGCACGCCGCGGGACTGCGCGTGCACGCCTGGACCGTGAACACTCCGGCCGCCTATCGCCGCCTGGAGCGCCTCGGAGTGGACGCCGTTTTTTCGGATAACCCGCGGCTGTTGGCGGGGCTGCAGTAGCGCAGTTCCTTCGACTGCGTAGGCCGCGAAAAGCACCCGCCGGCTCACAATGAGCCGCCTGGTGCCCGCAAGTCCTTTCATTGCAACGTGCGGTTTGCCTTGCCGGCTCATTTTGAGCCGTCTGCGTCCCGAAGAGGTCTACTCCGCGGTCCCGGCGATCGGCTGGCGGCGGACCAAAATAATATCCAGATACTCCCGCGGGTTCACAATGTGCGTCCCTCTGTGCCGTTTGGGGAAATGCTTCGTGTTGCCGGTGACGAGGCAGGCGGCTCCGGCAGCCTCGGCGCATTCCAGCACCCGGTTATCCGGTTCGTCCCGCGAGACTGCCACGCGGCGAGCGGGCGTGACCAGCTCGGCCTCTGCCGCCAGCAACCCCAGCAACCGGGCAACGTGTTGCTGGTCGAGACGCGCGAATTTGCGGCGGGCGAGGACGGCGCGGCATCCGGCAAGGACATGGTCCGAGAGGCATCGTGTGAGCGCTCGCAGGGCCACGAGCTCGACGATGCTGGCAGGGACTCCGGCGGGTTGGATCGCTGCGGAGACCACTACGTTCCTATCGAGGACGACCCGCGGAGTGCTCATCGAACGGTAGCGACATTCGGTCGCAGTCAGCCTTGCCCGCCTAACGCCGCCGGTAAATCACCGTGTTCCCGACTGTCGCCACCTCGCGATACCCCGCCAGCCACGTGCGCAAATCCGGGTACCGCGTAATCGCAAGCTGCGGATTGTACGGTCCCAGCCCGTCGAGCACCCACACCGGCCGGGATTGCGCCAGTTCCGCGCGCCGCCGCGCCGCCTCCACGGTTTCGACGGGCTCGGAGTGCGTCAGGTGGCGGTCGGCGGGAACGCCGGTCAGCGGCTGCGAATCGAGCCACACGGCCGCCGCCGGCAGACCGCTGTAGGCGTAGATCTCCGGGCGGTAGCCCCAGAGGAACAGTGTGTCTTCGGGCCGGGCATGCTCGCGCAGAAACGCGGCGGCGGCGCGGCTCTCGCGGTCCATGGCGATGTCGCGCCAGCCCGCGTCCGTGAGCGCGTGCAGGTAGGAGGGGCCGAAGCGCGTAACCGGAATCAGCAGGAGAAGCGCCACGAACTCGCGCACCCGCGGCCGCAGCAGCGTGAAGCCCCGCGCCGCCATCATGACCACCGGCGCCAGCAGCAGGAAATAATACCGCGGAAAGAAACGCATTCCGAGCGCCACGCCCGCGGCGGCCATTGCCAGCCAGCCGCACCAGCGGACCCACGCGGCCCGGTCGCGGCACTTCCCGAGGAACCACGCCGCGGCGGCGACCGCGGCCGCGTGGAACCCCGCCCAGTTCACGGTCCGCAGGACGCCGTTGGCGAGGGGCGAGCGCTCGAACGGGCTGCCGGCGTACAGCCGGCCCCAGATCCACACTTCGTTCCAGTACGCGCCCAGCGCGCCCGCTGCGGCCAGCCAGACCGCGCCCGCGCCGCCGGCCGCTGCGAAACCCGCTGCAATCCACGCGATACCGCCGGGGTTCCACAGCGCGCAGATCGCGGCCACCAGCAGGCCCTTGGGACTGATCCAGAACGCCACGGCCGCCAGCGCCCCGCTCCAGAACGGACGGCGGCGCGCCAGCCAGACGGCCGCCAGGTGCGGCGCCAGCATGAGGAGGTCCGAGGCGACCGGCGTCACCGCCGAAGGGACGTCGAAAATGAGATACAGCGCGAGCAGCGCGGCGGCCCACCGCCCTTCGCGCTCCGACCACAGCTCGCGCGCGAAACGCCACGCGATCCAGCACGCGAGGAGGCAGTAGAGCGCATCCTCCACACGCAGCAGCCAGCCGAAGCTGGCGCCGCTCAGCAGGTAGAACGCCGGCACGAGCGGCGGTTTGTCGAACCAGATGTCGCGATACAGCGCCTTGCCGTGGAGCATCTGGGCGGCGGCGGCGAGCGGCAGCGTGTCGCCTTCCCAGAGGATGCCGTAATGGCATAACCGCGCCGCCACCAGCGCAGCGCCGAGAATTGCGAAGAAGAGCCGCGGGGGCATGCCCCGGGGATGCTTTCCGGCGCTCACTTCACCGCGGCCGCGGTCTTGGCCAGAAGGCGCTCTACGACGCGCCGGAAATCCTCGCCGTAGACCGGGTCGGCGAGGGCGAATTCGACGAAGCTCTCGAAATAGCTCGGGAAATTGCCGATATCGTAGCGCTTCTCCTCGGGCGAGAGCTTCACCGCCATGACACGCCGCCCCTCCTCGCACAGAAGCTGAATGGCGTTGGTGAGCTGGATTTCGCCGCGCGCGTCCGGCTGCACCCGGCGGATCATGTCGAAGATGACGGGCGAGAAGATGTAGCGCCCGGCGATCGCCAGGTTGCTCGGAGCGTCCTCGGGCCGCGGCTTTTCGATCAGGTTGACGATGCGGAAGGCCCCGCTTGCCGCGCCATCGGGCTGCACGATGCCGTAATGCCGCGTCTCTTCCATCGGTACTTCTTCGACCGCGATCACGCAACTGGCGCGCTTTTCCTCGAAGACCTCCGCCATGCGGCTCACCGCGCGCGAGACGGCGTTCAGGCCGAGAATGGAATCGCCGAGCGCCACCAGAAACGGCTCTTCGCCGGCGAAGTTTTCCGCGCAGAGCACCGCATCGCCGAGGCCCTTCTGCAAGCGCTGCCGCGTGTAGAAGAAGTTGGCCTTGAGAGCTTCGAAATCCAGTTCGCGAAGCAGGTCTTCCTTGGCCTGCCGGCTCAGCACGCGGAAAAGCTCGGGGTCGTGGTCGAAGTGATTCTCGATCGAGGCCTTGTTGCGGCCGGTGACGAACAGAACCTGCTGAATGCCGTTCGACACCAGCTCCTCGACCACGTATTGCACGATGGGCTTGCGCGCGACGGGCAGCATTTCCTTGGGCTGGGACTTGGTGGCCGGCAGAAGCCGCGTGCCATGCCCCGCGACGGGAACCACTGCGCTTTGGATCACGATTTGAATATAGCAGGGCCGCAGCCGCTACAATGGATTCGCATGCCCAAGCGCATCGCGGTCGTGGAAGACGAGGCCGAGCTCGGCTCCCTGATCGAATACAACCTGACCCGCAGCGGCTACCAGGCTCAGGTGATCGGGGGCGCCGGCGGCACCCTGAAACTGCTCGAGCAGTACCGGCCTGACCTGATCGTGCTCGATGTGATGCTGCCGGAAACCGACGGCTTCGAGCTGTGCCGCCAGATCCGGCGCTCCGCCACGCTGGGACGCACGCCAGTGCTGTTCCTGACCGCGCGATCGGACGAAGTCGACCGCGTGCTCGGTCTCGAAATCGGCGGCGACGATTACATGACGAAGCCGTTCAGCCCGCGGGAGCTGATCGCACGCATCAAAGCGCACCTGCGCCGCGAGGAGATGGATTCCGATCTGGGCCTGGTGGAGATCGGCCCGTTCCGCCTGGATCGCACGGCGCGCCGCGTTTTCCTCGAAGGCAACGAACTGGAGCTGACCTCGACGGAATTCAATCTCCTTGAATTCTTTCTGATGCATCCCGGCCGCGCCTACAGCCGCGAACAGCTTCTCGAAGCGGTCTGGGGAGAGCAGCGCTACGTCACGCCCCGCACCGTGGATGTGCACGTCCGCAGGCTGCGCGAACGCATCGAGCAGCAGCCGGACAACCCGCGCTATTTGACGACCGTGCGGGGGTTCGGCTACCGCTTCGAGGACCAACCGCCGGCTCCGGCCGCGCCGGGCCCCGCTTAATCCCGAATTCACGCGCTCTTAACGGATTCGTAACAGCTCGGGAGCTACCGTATGGACAACGAGGAAAGCTTCCCCGTTGTTGCCGCCATGAAGAAAATCCTGCTTATCGAAGACGACACTGACCTGTTCTCCCTGTTGAAGTACAACCTGGAGAAAGAGGGCTTTTCGCTCACGGGCTTGCAGACGGGCAAGGGCGCTCTGGAGTTCTGCCGCCAGGTGCGGCCGGACCTGGTTCTGCTCGATATCATGCTGCCCGATTCCGACGGCCTCGATATTTGCAAGCGAATCCGCCAGGACCCGGACCTCGCCGCCACGCCGATCATTTTCCTGACGGCGCGGGCGTCGGAAACGGACCGCATCGTGGGGCTCGAACTGGGGGCCAACGATTACGTGGTCAAACCTTTCTTCGTCCGCGAGCTGACCGCGCGCATCAAGCTGCAGTTTCGCAACCAAGGCATGCCCCCGGCGGCGCGGGTGCTCCAGGCGGGCGGCCTCGAGCTCGATCCCTCCAGCCGGCAGGTGCGCATGGAGGGCGCCACGCTGGCGCTCACCGCCACCGAGTTCCGGCTGCTGGAATTTCTGATGCGGCGCCCGGGGGTCGTATTCAGCCGCGAGCAGTTGCTTAATGCGGTCTGGGGACAGGATCGCGCCATTACCGACCGCGCGGTTGACGTCTACGTTCTGCGCCTGCGGCAAAAGATCGAGCGGGATCCGGCCGCGCCCGTGCTGATCCATTCGATTCGCGGCTTCGGCTACACCTTCGAGCCGCGCCGCGCCCTGGCGGGAGTGTAGCCTCCCCATTCAAAGGCGCCTCGCGACGCGCTATCGGGCCGCCAGTTCCTTCCGCTCCGCGAAATACTGCTGCAGCGCCTCCCGCAATGGCGGCATGGGATCGAGGCCGAGCCGCTCCATCTTCGCGTTGGAAAGCGCCGAATACCGCGGCCGGCGCGCCGTGGTGCGGTACTCCCGCTCATTAGTGGCGAGCAGCACCGGCGAAAGCCCGGCGACCTCGAAAATCAACCTGGCGAATTCGAACCACGAAATCGCCGTCCCGCCGCCGATGTGAAACACCCCGGTCTGCTCGCGGTCGACCAGATCCACCGTGCGGGCGGCCAGCGCCGGCGCAAAGGACGGCGACGCGACGTGGTCCTCGACCACGCGGATGGGCTGGCCGGAGCCGGCCAGCCGCAGCATCAGCTCGACGAAATTGCCGCGCGCCGTCGCCACGCCGCCGGGCCCGAACACGCCCGACGTGCGGACCACCAGCACGCGATCCAGGTACGCCTGCGCGTACAATTCGCCGGCGAGCTTGGAGACCGCGTAGGCGCCGAGCGGATGCGTAGGGGCATCTTCGGCATACGGCTGACGGGCCTTCCCGTCGAACACGTAATCGGTGGAGAAATGCACCAGTTTGGCATCCACCTGCCGGCACGCCAGCGCCAGGTTCCGCACGGCCAGCGCGTTGACTGCGTAGGCCGCCTGCGGCTCCTTTTCCGCGACATCCACCTGGTTGTAAGCGGCGCAGTTGAAGACCACCTGCGGGTCGTAATCGGCCAGCGCCTGCTCGACGGCCGCTGCATCCGTGATATCGGCATGAGCGCGATCCCAGCCGCGCGCCGCCCAACCACGCTTCTGCAATTCGCGCACCAGCTCGACGCCGAGCTGCCCGAACGCCCCGAACACCACCGCTCTCCGATTCATAGGAACATCACAGGATAACGCGAAACTCCCGGCTTATCCCTCCGCGTCTCGGTGTCTCTGCGCCAAGAGAGCAACCCCAAGCTGCGCCAGAATTGCCGAGGCCGCCTCTTTCCCTCGCTCCCCGATCTCGCCAGCCGGTCCCACGCACGAGGGGCATCCGGCTTCGCACGGGCACGCGGCGATCAACTCCGCCGTCTGGCGCAGCAGGCGGTCCGTCATACGCCATAGCGGCCCGCTCTGGCCGATGCCGCCGGGGTAGGCGTCATAGAGATACAGGTTCGGCTCGAATGCGGCCAATCCACCGGCAGTCTGCTCGCTCAGCGCAACCCCGAGGTCGTGCGGGTCGCACATCAGCAGCAGCGCGGCCACGGTGCGCAGGGCATTGCCGAGCCCGGCGATGCCGCTCACGCGCTCGACCGGTGTGAAATCCGCGAGCCGCGCCAGGAATGCCGCCGGGAAGTGCAGCCAGAAGGCGGTTGTGTGCATCTCCTGCTCCGGCATGCTGAGTTTGCCTGCGCCGACGTTCTCATTGGTATAGAACTTGATCTTCTTGAAGCCGACGATCTGCCGGTTGACGCGCACATCGCCGTGTACGCGGCGCGCCCCCGCGAGTTCCGCGGTTTCGGCTTCCTCGAGCGGCTGCACCTGCGTGTAGTCGATCGCGTCCGTGTAGTAATCGCAGTCGACGCGCTTCACGTACGCCTTGCGCTCCTCGTAGTCGAAGCGCTCGACGTGGAACTGCAGGCTCTCGTGAAGATAGATGGCCTTCTCGTGCAACGTGGTCAGCGCGGCCGTGAATGACACCTCAGCGATGACCTTCGCCTCGCCGGTGATATCGACCACCACGAAGTTATCGCTCGAAACGGCGCGCAAACTGGTGGCGTCCGCCGGGTAGCTGTCCTGCGTCCAATGCCACGCGCCGGCCGAGTGGTGCAGGAAGCCGGACTCCTCGAGGAAGCGGCAGAGCTCGGCCGTGGGGACGCGGCCGAACGTTTCGCCGTCGCGAATCGGCAGCTCGAACGCGGCGCATTTCAGGTGAGCGAGCAGGATTTCGAGATTGTCCGCGTTGATGTAGGCATGCTCCGGGGAGCGGCCGAAGAAGTAATCCGGGTGCTCGACGATGTATTGATCGAGCGGTGCGCTGGAGGCCACCAGCACGGCCGCGCTTGCGCTCTGCCGGCGTCCCGCGCGGCCTGCCCGCTGCCAGGTCGAAGCGATCGTGCCGGGGTAACCGGCCATTACCACGGCATCGAGCGAGCCGATATCGATCCCGAGTTCCAGCGCGTTCGTCGCCACCACCGCCCGCACCTCCCCCGCGCGAAGCTGACGCTCGATCTCGCGGCGCTCGCGCGGCAGATAGCCGCCGCGGTAGCCGCGCACGGTATCGGAAGGGATCGGGCCGCGGTCGCACGCATCTTTCAGGTACGTCACCAGGATCTCCGTCGCCAGCCGGTTATTCGCGAAGATCAGCGTCTGCAGCCCGTGCTCGAGGAATTTCAGCGCCATGCGGCGGCTTTCGTGGATGTAGCTCCGCCGAATGCCGGGCTGCCGGTTCACCACGGGCGGATTGTAGAACACGAAGTATTTCTCGCCCCGCGGCGCGCCGTTGCGGTCGACCACGTCGAATGCCTCGCCGGTGAGCGCTTCGGCCAGCTCGCGCGGGTTCGCGATGGTCGCCGAGCAGCAGATGAACTGCGGCCGGCAGCCGTAGAAATCGCAGATCCGCCGCAGCCGCCGCAGCACGTTGGCGAGATGGCTGCCGTAGACGCCGCGGTAGTAGTGCAGCTCGTCGATCACCACGTATCGCAGGTTTTCGAAATAGCGCGCCCATTTGGTGTGGTGCGGCAGGATGCCGGAGTGCAGCATGTCCGGGTTGGTCAGCACTACGTTGGCTTTTTGGCGAATCGCCTTGCGCGCGTCCTGCGGCGTGTCGCCATCATAGGTGAAAGCGCGGATCTCCGAGCCTGCGGCCTCGATCGCGGCGTGCAGTTCGTGAAGCTGATCCTCGGCCAGCGCCTTGGTGGGGAACAGGTACATGGCGCGCGCGCCCGGATCGGCGAGCAGCCGGTTGAGGACCGGCAGGTTGTAGCAGAGCGTTTTGCCGCTCGCCGTCGGCGTTACGACCACCACGTGGCCCCCTGCTTCGATTCGCGCGAATGCCTCGGCCTGGTGCGCGTAGAGCCGCGCGATCCCGCGGCGGCCGAGCGCCTCGCGCAGCCGCGAATCGAGCGCCGGCGGCAAATCGGCGAATACCGCCTCCTGCGCAGGCTGGCGATGGATGGCCCGTACGGCGGAATCCGGCTCCTGCCGCGCCGCCTCGAACTGATGGACCACGGTATCGAGCGAGCCCCGCGGAGCGAGCGCAAGATCGAGGGAAGATTCCGGCAAACCGAGCGGGAGGTTCATGGCTTCGCCTTTTCTTTGCCAGCGTACCACGGTGGGGCGGCGCATGGCCTCCCTGGCGAATGCGAGCCCTAACTTGCCGGCGTAACCCGGTCCCCCGGTTTCAGCGGCATGTCGCTCGGCAGAACCACCTGCTCGCCTTCGGCCAGCCCGGAAATCACCTGTACCAGGGTCGGGCTGGTGGCGCCGGTTTTGACGGCGCAGCGCTCGACCACCCCGCCCTTCACGGCGTAGACGAAATCCCCGCCGCCGTCGTGCCGCATCGCCTCGCGCGGGATGACCAGCGCGTTCTCCGCCACCGCGGTGCGGATCTCGGCATCCACGTTGGTGCCGGGAATCAGCTCGCGGCCGGGATTGTCGATCGTGCAGAGGACCTCGCCGACCTGCCGCGAGCCGAGCGCCTGGATCGAGGATGGCCGGCGCTCGACGGTGCCGTCCCATTGCTTGCCGGGCAATGCCTGCCAGTGGATCGTGACCGGCTCCCCGACCGTGACGCGGCCGAGCTCCGGCTCATCGACGTACACCCGCACGCGCACCCGATCCAGCCGGCCCACGTTGGCCGCGAGGGCGCCTTCGGTGAGATACGTTCCGGGCTGCATGGCGAGGCCGTAGACGGTTCCAGCGATCGGGGCGCGAATGAAGCCGAGCGCCTCGCGCTTGCGGGCGAGCGCCAGGGCGGATTCGGCATCGCGGAGCCGCGCCTGGGCGGCGCTGAGGTCGGGCTTGGCCACCAGCACGGTCCGGCGCTTCTCGAGGCCTTCGATTTCCAACTCGGCCTGGCGGACGCGGTCGCGTGCCGCCTGGACGTCGACGCGCGTTGCCGCGTTCTTTTCCGCCAGCCGGCGGAGCGATTCGTAGTCTTCGTTCGCCTGATGGAGATCGTAGCGGGCGCGTGCCAGCCGGTTTTCGATATCGGCGAGGTCCGCGGGGCGGCCGCCCGCCTCAAGCCCGGAAAGCGCGGCCTGCGCTTCGGCCACTTTGGCCTGCGCCGCTTCGACATCGGCCGCGAGCGCGGGGTCGCTGATGGCCGCCAGCACCTGGCCCCGCGCGACGGTCTGCCCGTCCCGCACGTCGACGCTGCGCACTACGCCGGCGGTCTCGGCGCGCACGGCCTCCCATTCGTAAGGCTCGACCTTGCCGTTGGTGGGGAGCGTGCTGACCAGCGTCTGCCGCCGCACCGCCGCGACCGGAACCCGGACCGGCTGGTTCTTGCGCAGCAAACCCAGGGTGAGCACGCCGGCCGCCACAATCGGCAGCAGCAAAAGCAACTTTTTCAAACGGATTGGATCTCCAAATACTATCGTGGCACAGGTGGCGTGGAAGGCGAGAGGGAAGGGGCAGGGGCAGGGGCAGGGGAGTCAAGAGTCAGAAGGCCGAAGCCAGCGGCTGCGCTGACTCCTGTCTCCCCAGTTTTCTACACCACCTGATGCAGCGCGGCGGCGAGGTGCTCGCGGGGAAGCAGGGCGGCCGGTTCGATGGTTTCTTGACCGGCGTAAAGCAGATGGATCAGCCGCGCGGCAAGCTCGTGCGGGCAGATGCAATCCGCCTCATGCACGGGCGCGGGCTCGCGCCGGCCGTTCCAGGCGAAGCTGATCTGTACCGGTTCGCATTCGTCGGACACCCAGACGCCGTCGAACAGGTTCAGGATCACAACGTCTTCATGGCCCTGGATGGCTGCGCGGATGGTCGTTTCGGTCCGGGAAAGCAGGACCGCTTCGTAGGTTTGGCCGTTGGAATATCGGATGGTCATAAAGGCGCTCGCTTCGAAAACTCATCTTGCGCCGTTTTGCCGCACGCTGCAAGTCATTGTGGTTCTAGGAACTTGTAGGCTAGGTATGCGGATTATTAACTTTGGTTAGCGGACGTTAGTGCCAGTTGTCCGAACCCCTCCGGTGTTTACCGGCGCAGGATGCCGCCGCCGAGCTGCCGCATCATCTTCCCCCAAAGCGCCTGCGAAAGCTCCTCCTCGTCGTCCGGCGATTCCGGCGCCACCTCGATGTGCAGTCCCGCCATTTCGTCCGTGCTCGCCGGTCCCCAGACGACGCGCCGCGGCGGGTGGTTGGGATTGCGCGGGTTCGCCGTCGAGTTGTCATACACGTACTCCATCTCGATCCGCGTGCCGGCGGGCAGGCGGACCGGCGCGGCGTACGTGTATTGTTGCTGCCAGTCGAAGTTCCACTGCGGAATGTGAAGCAGCGTGCGGCGCGTGCCGTCCGGCAGCACCGCGTAGCCCGTCATCTCTTTGCACAGGTAGTGCGCATGCGGGCTGATCGCGTACACCAGCACATCGACGGGCACGGTGAACCGGTCGGTCACCTTGTACGCCGCATTGCCCGCCGGAATATCGATGCGATTCGACCCCAGCGGCACATCCATGATGCGGAATCTCGGGCGCTCCGCGGTGAAATACAGCGCGACCCGCGTCCGGTCCCGCTCCGGCTTGCCGCTCGGATGGTAGTGGACCTGCAGTACCAGATCCGCGCGGCCGTGCAGCAGCTCCGGCAGTCCCGCCGGCGCTTGAAACGGCACCGCCCCCGGAGTCCAGCCGCCGAGCCCGCGCGCCGGCAGGAAGCCGGGCGTGCCGAAGCAGGAGTAGCCGTGGCCGCGATCCCGCTGCCGCGCCGTGCCGGTCGTGTCCTGAAACAACAGCGCATGGTGCACGGCCTTCGCGTCGCCCGGCCGGATATCGAGCGCCCGCACCCACCGGTCCTGCGCGATTGCGGCCGGCAGCACGAAACACTGGTACAGGTCGGGGCCTTCGGCCGGAACGTCGAACGCCGCGGACATCGCGGTTTCGAAGTCCGGCTTGCCGAGCTGCCACCCTTCCGCAAACCGCGGCGCCGGCGGTGTTGCGGCGCGGTCTCCTTCGGGCGCGCCCGCAGATGCCCATCGCGCGAGGATCGCGATTTCGGCGCTCGAAAGCCGCCGCTCGTGCTGGAGCCGCGGCGCATCCGGCAGCCAGGGCGGCATGTACCGCTTCGCCGTGACCGTCGCAATGAGCCCCGCCCGCCGCGCAGCATCCTGGTACGTCAGCAGGCTGAACGGCGCCACGCCTCCTGGGCGGTGGCACGCCGCGCATTGCCGGTAGAGAATCGGCGCCACGTCGCGCGCAAACGTCGGGGGAGGCGGCGCGGCGAAAAACGCGACCAGCAGCGGGCCCAGGGTCATGTTTCTATTGTCGAATAGGCGCCGTGGGATAATTCCCCTTATGAAAGCAGGGGCTTTAGCGGCGTTGGCCGCGGTCGCCGTAGCCGGCGTCATCCTCTGGGCGGCGACGCCTCGCGAAGAGGAGCTGCAGCGCCACCGCAACCTCGGCAAAGCGTTCTACGAAAACCCGACCACGCATAACGAAGCGATCGCCGAGTTCAAGAAGGCCCTCGACATGGCGCCGGATTCCGTCACGGAGAAGCTGAACTACGCCCTCGCCCTGTTGCGCGGCGGACGCGCCGCCGAAGCCGTGCCGCTTCTGGAGGAGATCGAGCACCGCGACCCCAAGCTGCCGCACCCGTGGTTCAACCTCGGCATCTATTACAAGCAGCAGAACGAGCCCGAGAAGTCGTTGGCGCAGTTCCTCGAATTCGTGAAGCTCGTGCCCAGTGAGCCCATCGGCCACTACCAGTTGGGCACGCTCTACCGCGCCGATGACAAGCGCGCCCAGGCCGAGGCAGAATTCAAGCGCGCCTCCGAGCTCAATCCGCTCCTCGCCGCCGCGCATTTCCAGCTTTATAACCTTTACCGCACCGGCGGGCGCACGCAGGAAGCCGCGCGCGAGTTGGCCACCTTCCAGGACCTCAAGAAGAAGGCCGAAGGAGCGGCTGTTCCGGAAGACGTCGAGTGGTGCAATTACGCGGAGATTTACGATCCGCCGCGGGTGTCGACGCTCACTCAGCCCGCCAAACCCACCTACGACGACCGGACCCTCGGCGGGGCAACCGGCCTCCTCGTCATCGACAGCACCGGCACGGGCCAACCCGATCTCCTCACCTGGTCACCCGACGGCGTGAAGCTGTACCGCCACGGCACCGACCTTGCCGCCGATTCCGGCCTGCAAAACCTGAAGGGCGTGATCTCCGCCGCTGCCGGCGACTTCGACAACGACGGACTCATGGACCTCGTCATCCTCACCGAATCCGGCCCGCTCCTCTACCGCAACGTCAAAGGCAAATTCGCTCCGTTCGCCGCCAACCTGCCCAAGCGCCGCTTCACCGCGGCCGTGTGGATGGACTACGACCACGATTACGATCTCGACCTGCTCCTCCTGGGCGAGCATCCCGCGCTCCTGCGCAACCAGGGCCCCGCCGGCTTCGAAGACCGCACCGGCGATTTCCCCTTCGTCGCCGGCAAGGTCGCCGCTACGCAGAAGCTGCGTGTCGATCCGGACAGCAAGGCCTTCGACCTCGCCGTCTTCTACGATGGCCGCGCTCCGGTTCTCTACCGCGACCAGATGGGCGGGCACTACACCACCGAGTCCTTCGCCGGCAACGCCCCCGCACTCTCCGTCACTGCCGACTTCAACAACGATGGCTCTCCCGATACCGCGCTCCTCAAGGACGGCGCGGCTCACGTCCAACTCAGTAACGGCCGTACCACCAGCCATTGGATCCGCGTCCAGCTCGCCGGCATCAAGAGCCTCAAGCTCGCCCAGGACGCCCTTGTGGAAATCAAAGCGGGCACTTTCTACCAGCGGCAGATGTACCAGGGCTACCCGATCCTCTTCGACCTCGGCCCCTACACCGCCGCCGACGTCGTCCGCATCACCTGGCCCAACGGCCTCATTCAGAGCGAAACCAACCAAGCCGCCGATAAAGCCTACCGCTACGAGGAATCGCAGCGGCTCTCCGGCTCGTGTCCGATGATCTGGACGTGGAACGGCCGCGAGTTTCAGTTCATCACCGATGTCCTCGGCGTCGCCCCGCTCGGCGCGAGCGATGGCGAAGGCAGCTACTTCCCCACTAACCACGTCGAGTACGTCTCGATCCCCACGGCCGCGCTGCACGCGCGCAACGGAAAGTACGAAATCCGCGTTACCGAAGAGCTGTCCGAAGTCTCCTACCTCGATCAGATCCAGCTCATCGCCGTCGATCACCCCGCGGGCGAAGAGATTTTCACCAACGAAAAATTTAAGAGCCCGCCGTACCCCGAATTCCGGCTCTACCCCGTCCGCCGCCGCATCGATCCGGCCGCTGCGCGCGACGATCGCGGCCGCGACGTCCTTCCGCTAATTCTCAAACGCGACGGCCGCTACCCCGACCAGTTCCCCCGCACCGAGCTCGGCGTCGCCGGGCCCCACAGCCTCGAGCTCGATTTCCCCGGCGCCGCGCCTTCCGGCGACGCCGTCCTGCTCCTCAACGGTTGGGTCGATTGGCCCGATGGCAGCACCTTCCGCGCGATCGCGCAGGAGCGCAAAGGCGGCCTCACCATGCCCTATCTGCAGATGCAGGACTCCCGCGGCCAGTGGGTCACGGTGAACCAGGACATGGGCATGCCCGCAGGCAAGCCGAAAACCATCGCCGTCCCGCTGCACTTCCTCTCGGCCTCAAGAAAACTCCGCATCGTGACCGATCTTTGCGTCTACTGGGATGAAATTTTCCTCAGCGAAGGCCAGCCGGCGTTCGACGGCAAGACCGCGCCGCGCGAGCCCTTGACCGCCGATCTCCACTTCCGCGGCTTTTCCGAATCCAAGATCGATCCCGAGCGCAAACAGCCCGACACCTTCTTCTACGGCCGCGTCTCCCCGGTGTCGTTCTGGAACCCCACGCCCGGCATGTATACGCGCTACGGCTACGTGCGCGAGCTCATCACGGATGTCGACGACCGTTTCGTCATCATGGGCTCCGGCGACGAGCTGCGGCTCGAATTCGACGCCTCGGCGCCGCCGCCCGCGCCCGGCTGGACGCGCGATTTTCTGCTCAAAGTCGATGGCTGGGCCAAGGACCGCGATCCCAACACCGCGTTCGGCACGTCGGTGCTGCCCCTTCCGTTCCATGCGATGAGCAGCTACCCCTATCCGCCGAACGAGCACTTCCCGGACGATGAGCTCCACCGCCGGCTAATCGAAACATACTATTCCCGTCCCGCGCTCCGTTTGATAAGATCGCTCGACACGGGTAAGTGATGCTCTGGGTCCTCTTCCTGATGGTGGTGAATGCGGCGTATGTGTCCGCGCTGCCTTCGGCCACGATTTTCTACGTCGCCAACGTCCTGTTGCACATCGTGCTGGGCGCAGCGGGTGTGGGCTGGCTGCTCTACCAATTTCGCCGCAGCCCGCGCGCTGTGCCGCTCGCGGTCGCCTTCGTCCTCGGACTCTACCTCATCTTCGCCGGCGCCACCTTCGACCATCGCACCATCCTCTGGGCCCACGTCCTCTTCGCCGTATGCGGCCTGGCTCTTCTCAAACCCCGCTGGACCCCCGCCCTCGCCGCCACTTTCGCTCTCGCCCTCGCGCTCCGCTTCGGCCGTGCTCCCGAGCGCATCCGGAATCCACGCACGGTCGCGGCCACTATGCAGGAAGAGGGCCAAGGCCCGCGCTCTCCCTTCTGGCCGTCCTCCGCCCGAACCAACACTGGCGGGCTCATTCCGTCCGATTTCTTCATGGAATCGAAGCAGTGCGGCGAGTGCCACAAGGATATTTACGAGGAGTGGAAGAGCTCGATGCACCACTTCGCGTCCTTCAACAACCCGTTCTATAAGGCCACCATCCTGCACATGCAGGAGCTCAGCGGCACCCAGGGCAGCAAATGGTGCGCCGGCTGCCACGATCACGCCGTCTTCTTTAACGGCCGCTTCGACCGCCCCATGAAAGAGCAGGTGGACACCCCGGAAGCGCAGAACGGCCTCGGCTGCATGTCCTGCCACTCCATGACGCATGTCTACAGCACCATGGGGCAGGGCGATTTCCAGATCACCTATCCGCCGCTGCACGAGCTCGCCAGCAGCCGGAACCCGCTGATCCACAAAGCCGACGCTTTCCTGACCTACCTCAACCCGGAGCCGCACCGCCGCACCTTCCTCCAGCCCTTCATGCGCGAGCAGACTTCCGAATACTGCTCCGCCTGCCACAAAGTGCACCTCGATGAGCCCGTGAATCATTACCGCTGGCTGCGCGGCTTCAACGAGTACGACAACTGGCAGGCGAGCGGCATTTCCGGCCAGGGCGCGCGATCCTTCTACTACCCTGCGAAATCCTCCGACTGCGCCGATTGCCACATGCCGCTGCGCGATTCGCGCGATCCCGGCAATCGCAACGGCAAAGTCCACTCCCACCGATTCGCCGCGGCGAACACCGCGGTTGCGGCTGTCAATCACGATGCCGCGCAACTCGCCGAGACCGAGGCATTTCTCAAGTCCGGTTTCATCACCGTGGACCTCTTCGCCGCCTCGCCGGTGGAAAAGGCGGCCGCCGCGGTTCAAATGAAGCGCCGCGCCGCCGATACGCCCGCGCTCGCCTCCACTTTCGCCGTCGGTGAGGAAGCCGAGCAGAGCGGCCCGGTCGTCATCCGCGAGGTCGGGAAGGTCGCGGCGCCGCTCGATGCTCCGGGCGTCGCCTTCCAGCCGGGCTCGACCGTCCGCGTCGATGCCGTGGTCCGCACCCGCAAGATCGGCCACTTCTTCCCCGCCGGCACCATCGACGGCTTCGACGTGTGGCTCGAATTCCAGGCGCGCGACGCCAACGGCCGCATCCTCGCCTGGAGCGGGCGGGTTGCCGACGACGGCCGCGGCCCGGTCGATAAGGGCGCGCACTTCTACCGCTCCTACCTGATCGATGAAAGGGGCAACCCGATCAACAAGCGCAATGCCTGGCAGGCGCGCAGCGTGCTCTACGTTCACCTGATCCCGCCAGGAGCGGCCGATACGGTCCACTACCTCGTCGATATCCCGCGCGACGCGGCCGGCCCCATCACGCTCGAAGCCAGGCTCAACTACCGCAAGTTCACGGATTATTACACGCGCTTTTCCTTCGGCGCCGTGCCGCAGCCCGGTCCCGCGGGTCTTGCCTACGACAGCCGCGAGTACACCGCCGACCCCGCGAAAGTTCCCGTGCTCCCCATCGTGACCATGGCGGCCGCGCGCACCACCGTCGCCCTCGGTGAGCCGCGGTGGCAGCCCCTTGCGCGCAAACAGGACCGCGAGCGCTGGAACGATTGGGGCATCGGCATGCTGCTCCAGGGCGATCTCAAAGGCGCGGAGTACGCCTTCGAGCGCGTTACCGAAGCCGAGCCCTCGTACCCCGATGGCTGGGTCAACGTCGCGCGCGCGCTGATTCAGGAAGGCGAGACCGAAGCGGCGCGCCCGTATCTGAAGAAAGCGCTGGCGCTTGCGCCGCACCTCGCGCGCGCCGAATTCTTCCTGGCCATGGTGCAGAAGGCCTGCGGCGACTACAACGGCGCGCTCGAAAGCCTCGCCGACGTCCGCCGCCAGTACCCGCGCGACCGCGTCGTCACCAATCAGCAGGGCCGCATTCTGTTCCTGGAGCGGCGCTACACCGAGGCGGTCCACGTGTTCTTCGATACGCTGTCCGTCGACCCCGAAGACCTCCAGGCGCACTACAACCTGATGCTCTGCTTCCGCGGCCTGGGACAGACCGGCGAAGCCGCGCGGGAAGAGCGCCTCTTCCGCCGCTTCAAAGCCGACGAAGCATCGCAGGCTCTGACCGCGCAGCCGCGCCTTGCGAGCCCCGAGGACAATAATGAACGCCAGCCGATTCACGACCATACTACTGAGCGCGTTGTTAGCGCTGTACGCAGTGAAAGCGCCGGGCGAGTCTCCAGCCCCGGCAATTAAATTCACCGACGTCACCGCCGCCGCCGGCATTCACTTTACCCATAACGCGGGCCGCACCGGCAAGAAGTGGCTGCCCGAAACCATGGGCGCCGGCTGCGCCTTCCTGGATGCCGATGGCGACGGCTGGCTCGACATCCTCCTCATCAACGGCAAGGACCTGATTCCGCACGGCCGCCACACCACCGCCGCTCTCTACCGCAACAACCACGACGGCACTTTTACGGATATTACCCGTGGCTCCGGCCTGGATATCGAGATCTACGGCCTCGGCGTCGCCGTCGGCGATTACGATAACGACGGCCGCGACGATCTCTACATCACCGCGCTCGGTGGCGACCATCTGTTCCACAACGAAGGCGGCGGCCACTTCCGGGACGTCACGCAATCCGCGGGACTCCACAACTCCGCTTTCGCCGCCAGCGCCGCCTGGCTCGATTACGACCGCGACGGCAAGCTCGATCTCTTCGTTGCCAACTACGTCCAGTGGACGCAGCAGAACGATCAGTGGTGCTCGCTCGACGGTTCGTCGAAATCCTACTGCACGCCGGAATCGTACAAAGGCACGTCCTCGAAGCTCTACCGCAACCTCGGAAACGGTAAGTTCGAGGATGTCACCGAGAAGGCCGGCCTCGCCGATCCCGCGAGCAAGTCGCTCGGCGTGGCCGTGCTCGATTACAACAACGACGGCTGGCCCGACCTGTTCGTCGCCAATGACACGCAGCCCAACAAGCTCTACCGCAACCTGCAGAACGGCCGCTTCAAAGAGGAGGGCCTGGCCGCGGGCGTGGCGTTCGGCGAGGATGGCGTCGCGCGCGGCGCCATGGGCGTCGATAGCGCCGACTACGACCGCTCCGGCCGCCAGGCGCTCGTCGTCGGCAACTTTTCCAATCAGATGCTCGGGCTGTATCACAACGAAGGCAACGGCCTGTTCGTCGATGAAGCCCCGCGCTCGCCCATCGGCCGCGCCACCCTGCTCAGCCTGACTTTCGGCCTGTTCTTCTTCGACTACGACCTCGACGGCTACCCCGATATCTTCACCGCCAACGGCCACATCGAAGAGGAAATCGGCCGCGTGCAGCCGAAAATCCAGTATGCCGAGCTGCCGCTGCTGTTCCACAACCAGGGCGGCGGGAAATTCGAGCCCGTAGTAGCGTTCACCAAACCCATGGTGGCTCGCGGCGCGGCTTATGGCGATTTCGACCGCGACGGCGATCTCGATATTCTCGTTAGCCAGAACAACGGCCCCGCGGTCCTTTACCGCAACGATGGCGGCAACCGCAACCACTGGCTGCAACTCCGTCTCGCCGGCACCAGGAGCAACCGCGACGGCATCGGCGCCGTGGTGCGGGTCGCGAGCGCCGGCGGCGCGCAGATGCAGACGGTCCACAGCGGCTCCTCCTACTGCTCCGCGAGCGACCTCGCCCTCACCTTCGGTCTCGGCAAGGACACCGCCGCCACAACGGTCGAAATCTTCTGGCCCAGCGGCACGCATCAGAAGCTGGCGAACGTGAAAGCGGACCAGCGGCTCACGGTGACCGAACAGTAGGGCCGGGCTGGCCCGGCCCGCATGGCAACCATGACCGAAATCCTTGCCCTTTCCGGCATCGGCCAAGGCCGCCTCATCGCCGAAGGCGCCATCTCCTCGGAAGAACTCGTCCGCGCGCATATCGCCCGCATCGAAGCCGTCAACCCCGCGCTCAATGCTGCCGTCGAAGTGCTCGCCGATTCGGCGCTCGCCGCCGCGCGCGAAGCCGATGCCCGCCGCGCCCGCGGCCGGCGCCTCGGTCCGCTCGATGGCGTCCCGTTTTCCATCAAGGATTCGATCGAAGTCGCCGGCACAGTCTGCACCGCCGGCACGTGGGGTTACCGCAACGCGCCGCCCTCCACCGAAGACGCGACCCTGGTCGCGCGCCTGCGCGCCGCCGGCGCCATTCCCCTCGCGCGAACCAACCTGCCGGACCTGCTCTTCTCATTCGAAAGCGACAACCTGATCCACGGCCGCACCAACAATCCGTACGATCTCGCGCGCACCTCCGGCGGATCGAGCGGCGGGGAAGCGGCTCTCATCGCGGCGTGCGGCTCCCCGTTCGGCCTCGGCAGCGATGCCGCGGGCTCCGTTCGCGTACCCGCCCATTTCTGCGGTGTCGCCAGCCTTAAGCCGACCTCGGGCCGCCTCCCTCGCACCGGCCACGTCCCGCCCGCCGGCGGATGGGTCGAGGCCGTCTGGCAGATCGGGCCGATGGCGCGCCGCGTCGAGGATCTGTGCGCCATTCTGCCCCTGCTCGCCGCGCCGGACGGCCGCGACCGCACCGTGCCGCCCGTGCCGCTGGGCGATCCGCGCGCAGTGCGCACCGGCGATTTGCGCATTGCGTTCTTTACCGACAACGGCATCCTCCCGCCCGATGCCGAAACCGTCCGCGTCGTGCGTCAGGCAGCGGCGGAGCTTGGTGCGCGCGAGTGCCGCCCGCCGGGCGTCGACCGCAGCTATGAACTCGAGATGCGCTATCTCGCGCCCGATGGCGGCGCGGGGCTGCGCGGCTTCCTCCGCGCCATCGGCAGCGACCGAACCCATTCGCTGCTCGAAGGCTGGCTGCGCAAGCACGAGGGTTTCCGCACGTCCATCGAGGGCTTCGCCGCCTGCTGGGCCGAACTCGACGAGTTCCGCGCCGGCATGCACCGCTTCCTCGGCGACTGGGACGCCGTGCTCTCCCCGGCGGCCGCCTTTCCAGCCCTGCTACACGGTGAATCGATCCGCGACCATGTCTTTCCCGGATTCGCCTACACCATGACGTACAACCTGACCGGCTGGCCCGCTGCCGTCGTGCGCTGCGGCGCGACCGCGGACGGTCTCCCCATGGGCGTGCAGATCGCCGCCGCGCCCTGGCGCGAAGACGTGGCGCTCGCCCTCGCCCTGCGGCTCGAAGAGGCCTTCGGCGGCTGGCGTCCGCCCGCCTGACGATCCTTGATCGGATCTTTACGCACGCACCAGCGACTCCTTTGATTCACTGGCGTTCTAGCTGCTGGATGCATGGAGGGAGGTCCCACTGACCCATGCAACGCATTTTTCAAGCTTTCTTCCTGGCCGCGGCGATCGGCACGACGGCATTCGCACAGACTTCTACCGCGGCGGCCGATCCCGCAACCCTGGCCCAGCGGAAGGTGAGTCGGCTGGCGGCGCAACTCAACCTGACCGAAGCTCAGAAGTCCCAGGCCACCACCATCTTCACCAACGCGTTCACCGCCGCTCAGCCCATACATAGCACCTTGCAAGCAAACCGCACCGCGATGCAAAACGCCATCCAGAGGAACGACACCGCGACGATAGACCAGCTCTCCAATCAGTCCGGCCCGCTCGCGGCGCAACTGATGGACATCAACGCCAAGGCGAACGCGGCATTCTACAACATCCTGACGCCCGCGCAGCAAGCCGCATACAACTCGATGCCGCACGGATGGGGCGAGGGCGGCGGACCACGCGGAAGGGTGCACGGGCCAACGGGCGAATAGGCCTGCGGGACCCTGGTGGGGACGGCCGGGTGAGTACTACAACATCTTGACTTGCCGCAGCCGTTCCCATTATCTTGAGCGTTTCTGCGGGTTACTTTCACATCATGAAACGCTCTATCTTACTTGCCGCGGCGGCCGGCGCGCTGGCCGCCGCGAGTTTCGCCTACGCCCAGTCCACGCCGTCCCTCCGCGACATCCACAAGGTCTATATCGAGAAGATGCCGAATGACCTCGATCAGTATCTTCGGGCCGAGATCTCCAAGCAATTCAAGGGCAGCCTGATTGTCGTGCTCGACAAAAATGACGCCGACGGCATCCTCACCGGAGTGGACGAGGAGAAGAAAGGTACCGGCGCGGAGATTACCGGCCGCTATCTCGGCCTGCATGATAACGCTACCGGCACCGTCTCCCTGGTGGACAAATCCGGCAAAACGATCCTCTGGACGGACGAAGCCGGGGACCGCAGCCTTCTATTCGGCGCCATGAAACGCGGCGGCGAACGGAAAGTCGCGGACCGGTTGATCTCGAAGCTCAAGAAGGCCATGGGCCGGTAGTCGCCGGCGGGCGCTCAGGCTGCCCGCCCCGGCTTCCGGAGAGTCAGTGCCACCGCATTTTCGCGCAGCACCCGCTCGACGGTCGCGGCGTCCGCTTCCGTGTTCCAGTTATCCCGCTCGTGAGTGCCGCCCAGCAGGATACCGTCCTGCCGCGGAAACATGTAGATGTCGCCGGGCCCGATCGTCATGTAATTCACCTCCGGCTGCGGCAGCAGGAATGTGAGCTGGCCGCGGATCGGCGTCAACTCCCGATCTCCGCAGAGTTCGCGCGAGCCCAGGCCCGTGCAGTTGAACACCAGCGCCTCCGGTAGCGCCGCCAGCTCGCGTACGGTCGTGAACTCCCGCACCACGATGCGCCCGCCCGCCAATTCGATGTCCCGCAGCAGCGCGTTGAGATAGATCGAAGGCTCGATGAGCATGCTGTAGCGGCGATGCGCGAACGGCGCCGGGAACGGATTCTCCCGCGCTGTCAACTGCCGGGCATCCGGATACAGCGGCTCGATGGCGCTGTAAGGACTCTCCGGCCCGGGCGGCTGGTGCGGCCCGCTGTTCGAGAGCGAATAGACCGGCATCCAGCGCACACCGTACTGTGCGCCCGCCATCGACTGA
>DATGMB010000317.1:0-9390 GCA_035293845.1 Bryobacteraceae bacterium | reverse complement strand
CGTCAATGACACCGTGCGCCGCGCGGGCGCGCTCAAGATGAACACCGATTACGCCGTTCCGCGCGAGCGCAACCGCGACATGCTGGCCGCCTACCGGAGCGTGCTGGAGCGCGAATTTCCGGGCCGGTACGTGATTTTCGGCCACATCGGCGACGCGCACGTCCACGTGAATCTGTTCAGCGATCCGGCCGATCCACAGCACGCCGTGGACGTGCTGACCGCGCTCGCGCGCGAGGCCGTGGCGATGGGCGGGACCGTCTCCGCGGAGCATGGGCTGGGCAAGCGCAAGGCGCACCTGCTCGAACTCCAGTACACGCCGGAGCAGATCGAAGCCATGCGCGCGGTCAAGCGCCGGCTCGATCCGGCCGGAATTCTCGGACGCGGCACGCTCTGGAAGGCATGAACGGCTGCCCGCCGCCGCCGTCTGCCCGCGGATTAAAATGGCGAAATGGTCCGATGGCTGGCGCTCGCCTTGCTCCCCTTTTTGGCCGCGGCGGCCGATGATGACATTCTGATCCGCAACGCCCGCGTGATCGATGGCACCGGCAATGCCTGGTTTCGCGCCGATATCGCGATCAAGGACGGCCACATCGCGGCGATCGGCCGGTTGGGCAATCGCTCCGCCGCGCGGGTGATCGACGCGCGCGAGCGCATCGTGGCGCCCGGGTTCATCGACGTCCACACCCACATCGAAGGCAGCGTGGAGCGCCACCCGGGCGGCGATAATTTCCTGCTCGACGGCGTGACCACCGTCATCACCGGCAATTGCGGAAGCTCCGAGCTGAACTTTGCGGCCTGGTTCGACAAGCTCGACCGGCTCGGGCTGGGGTTGAATGTCGCTTCGCTCGTGGGCCACAACAGCGTGCGGCGCGAGATCATGGGCATGGCCAATCGCCAGGCGGCGCCGGAGGAGCTGCGCAAGATGCAGGCGCTGGTCGACCGCGCGATGCGCGATGGCGCCGTGGGATTCTCCACCGGCCTCGAATACACGCCCGGAACCTACGCGAACACGGATGAGATCGTGGCGCTGGCGAAATCCGCCGCGGCGTACGGCGGCGTTTATGCCAGCCACATGCGCAACGAAGGCATCCATGAGATCGAGGCCATCACGGAGGCGGTGAACGTGGGCAAGCAGGCGGGGATGCCGGTGGAGATTTCGCATCTGAAGATCGACCGGCCGACGGTGTGGGGCGCGAGCGATCAGTCGCTGGCGCTGATCGAGAAATTCCGCCGCGAGGGCGTGGACGTGGTCGCCGACCAATATCCCTACGACCGATCGAGCAGCAGCCTTTCGCTCCGCCTGCCGTCCTGGGCCCTGGCGGACGGCAAGCTCAAGGAGCGGCTGGCGGATCCCGCGACGCGCCGCAAGATCGTGGACGGAATGAAGCAGATCCTGGCGGAAATCGGCACGCCGGATTACGGTTTCGCGACGGTGGCGCGGTTCGCTTCGAATCCATCTTACGAGGGCAAGACGATTCCCGAGATCAACAAAATGATGGGGCGCGGGCCGGGCGTCGACAACCAGATCGATACGATCCTCGACATGATGAACGCGGGCGGCGCGGCGATGACGTACCGCGTGATGGGCGAGGCCGATATCGAGCGCATCATGCGCTGGCCGTTTACCGCGGTCGCGAGCGACGGCGGCATCGTGCAAATGGGCGAGGGCCATCCGCATCCGCGCGCTTATGGAACGAATGCGCGCGTGCTGGCGGAATATGTGCGCACCCGCGGCGTGCTGAAGCTGGAAGACGCCATTCGCCGCATGACCTCGCTGCCGGCGCGCACCTTCAGCCTGCGCGACCGCGGCCTGGTGCGGGAGGGCATGGCTGCGGACCTGGTGATCTTCGATCCCGCCCGGGTGGCGGAAAAGGCCACCTACGAGAAACCGCACCAGTACTCCGAAGGATTCGATTTCGTGATGGTGAACGGGAAGATTGCGGTGGAGGACGGCAAGATCACCGGTGCGCGCGGGGGACAGACGCTGCGGCATCGCCGGCCATAATGGCGGCCGCACGATCGGGGTTTCCCGAATTTCATTCGGTTTTCATAGCGGCGTAACGGGATGGTGAGACTCTCGAACCGTGCAGACCGCAGCACGGCAAAACCCGATTCCGATTCCGCCCATTCTGCCTCGGCCGCTGAAGGCATGGGCGGACCCGTTTGGCTCCGCCCTGCGCAAGTTGCTGATTCCCTCCAATCTGCTCGACAGCCTGGAGGACGCCCGGCGAACCGGGACCGGGATGCGGTTTGTGCAACGGCTGCTCGACTGCCTCGAGATTCGTTTCCTGGTCAGCGTCGGCGATGTGAAGCGCATTCCGGCGCTCGGTCCGGCGGTGCTGGTGGCGAATCATCCATACGGCATTCTGGACGGACTCGTCCTGATGGCAGTGCTCGGACGCGTCCGGCCGGATTTCAAAATTCTCGCGAACTCATGGCTGCGGTGGATCGGTGAACTGCGCGAATACATGATTCTCGTGGATCCGTTTGAAACGGAGGCGGCGAGCAGAGAGAATCGTGCCCCCTTGCGGGATGCCTTGTCGGTACTTACGAACGGAGGGCTGCTGGCGGCCTTTCCCGCCGGTGAAGTAGCTCATATTGATTGGCGGGAGCAGGCGGTCACGGATCCGGCGTGGAAGTCCACCGCAGTCCGTTTGTCGCTGCGCACTCGCAGCCCGGTCGTGCCGGTGTTCTTCGAAGGAGCCAATAGTCTGCCATTTCAGGTCACCGGCCTGCTGCATCCCGGTTTGCGAACGATCGGGCTGGCGCGCGAGTTTGCCAAGATGCGTGCGAAGACCGTTCGGCTCCACATCGGCTCACCGGTACCGCACGCCACGTTGGCGGGGTATCGCGATGCCGGGCAAGCGACGGATTACGTCCGCGTCCGAACGTTTTTGCTCGCGAACCGGATCGGGGCAGCGGCTCCCTCGGACGTGGCAGGGCGAGCGATTCGGGCCAGTGAATCACCGGCGAATGAGCAGCGATTCGAGGAGGAGGTGGCGGCCCTGCCCGCGGAATGCGAATTGGCAGGCGACGCGAAATTCTCTGTTTATTTGGCCGAGGCGGCGCGGATTCCCACTCTGCTCCCGGAGATCGGCCGCTGCCGCGAACTGGCCTTCCGCAGTGTGGGCGAGGGATCCGGGCGGCATGTCGATCTCGATCGGTTCGACGAATATTACCGGCACCTCTTCCTGTGGAACAGGGTGGATCGCCGCCTTGCCGGCGCTTACCGCCTCGCCGTCACGAGCGATGTCATTGGCCGGATGGGCACTGCCGGTCTATATACCGCCACTCTGTTCCGTTTTCACCCCGAATTCTTCCGGCGCATCGGACCGGCGCTTGAGTTGGGGCGGTCGTTCGTGATGCCGGAGTATCAGAAGAATTACGCAGCTTTGCTGCTTCTGTGGAAGGGGATTACCCGCACCGTACTGAGGCGGCCGGAAGCGCCGGTGCTCTTTGGGGCAGTCAGCATCAGCCAAGGCTATTCACCTGTTTCGCGCAGCCTGATTGCATCATATCTGGGCGGCCGGGCGGCGCACGAATTGGGGCGCATGGTGACGCCGCGCAGAAAGTTTCGCCACCCGGCCATGCGGGACCGGCAAATCCAGCGCATGGCAAGCATTAGTCCGGATATCGAGGATCTCTCGCTTTCGATCGCCGATATCGAAGGCGATGGCAAGGGAATGCCGGTGTTGATCCGGCAATATCTCAAGGCCGGTGGCCGGGTGTTGGGTCTCAGCGTCGACCCTGCGTTTTCGAACACGCTGGACGCGCTCATCATGACGGATTTGCGTGCCGCGCCACTGGCGCTGCTGGAGCGCTGCATGGGGCGGGAGGAAGCGCGGGCATTTCGCTCCGCGCAACACAATCAGAGTGATTTTCAGTGATTTAGCGGCTCGCGGCGTCGTGCAACCCGCATATTCAGGTGTGGTGGCCAGGGACGGAATCGAACCGCCGACGCCAGCCTTTTCAGGGCTGCGCTCTACCAGCTGAGCTACCTGGCCGGGGAAACCCTAGTGTATCAAGGCCGTCAGGCGTTCTGCAACGCGGCGAGCGCTTCGGCCGTGGTTTGCTCCACGCCGGCGTGGAGGCTGTTGCCGTGCGCGTCCATCGTCACAATCGCGGCAAAGTTGCGCACGCGCAGGCGCCACATGGCTTCAGGGATTCCGAACTCCATCAGGCTGACGCCGAGCACCTCCTCCACCGTGCGCGCGTAGTATTGCGCCGCGCCGCCGATGCCGTTCAGGTAAACCGCGCCGCATTCCTTGAGCGCGGCCAGCGTCTTTGCGCCCATGCCGCCCTTGCCGATCACGGCACGCACGCCGTACTTGCGGATCACGTCGGCCTGGTACGGCTCTTCGCGGATGCTCGTGGTCGGGCCCGCTGCCTTCACGGTCCATTTGCCGCCCTGCTGCAACATCACCGGGCCGCAGTGGTAGAGCGCCGCTCCATTGAGGTCGACGGGCGGGGCATTCTTCATCAGATAGGCGTGCACGTTGTCGCGGCCGGTGAACATCTCGCCGTTGATCAGCACCACATCGCCGACCTTGAGCGCACGCATCTGCGCTTCGGTGAGCGGCGGCGTGAGCACCACTTCGCGGCCCGTCAGCGGGAAGCCCTCGCCGCGTGCCATTCTCTCGATGGGACGCGAGGGGTCACGGTACAGCCATTGCGTGATCGCGCCGCTCGACGCGTCGAGCCGCACGCCAAGCCGCCGGAAGGCCCAGCATTCGTACGCCACTGACACGAAAAAGCTGGCCGGAAGACGGTTCGCGGCGGTAATTTTGCACCCAATCAGCGACGTTTTGCCGCCGAACCCCATGGCCCCGATGCCGAGGCGGTTGGCCTCGTCCATGACTTCGGATTCGAGCTTCGCCAGCGTGGGGTCCGGGTTGACATCGTCGAGAGTGCGGAAGAGCTGGCGTTTGGCGAGATCGTAGCCGTGGGCGCGGTCGCTGCCGATGCACACACCCAGCGCGCCGGGCGCGCACCCCTGGCCCTGCGCCTGCCAAACGGCGTGAAGGAGGCATTTGCGGACGCCTTCCAGGTTGCGGTCGGCGCGGCCCAGGTGATCGAGATTGCAGGGCAGGGAATACTGGATGTTCTTGTTCTCGCAGCCGCCGCCCTTGAGGATCAGGCGCACTTCGATCTCGTCCTCTTCCCACTGCTCGAAGTGGATCACCGGCGTCTCGATGCCGAGATTGTCGCCGCTGTTCTTCCCCGTGATGGAATCGACCGAATTGGGGCGCAGCTTGCCGCGGCGGGTGGCCTCGGCGACCGCTTCCACGATCGCCTTACGGACCTGGATCTGATTGACGCCGACCGGCGTGTGGACGAAGAAGGTCGGCATGCCGGTGTCCTGGCAGATCGGGCCCTCGGCCTCGACGGCCATATCGACATTGGAAAGGATAATATCGAGCGCCTGAGAGGACTGCGTGCCGGGAGTCTCCGTCGCCGCGGCGAGCGACATCGCCTGGCGCACGTCGGGCGGAAGATTGGTGGCGGTCTGGGTCACGAGTTCCAGCAGGCTGGTAGCGAGAAATTCCATATCGGTGTCCGGAAACCTCATTTTAACGCGCCGGGTGTTGCCGATCGAACGCTCGCCGCGGCCTTTCTTCGGGTTAAATCGCCGGGGCGTGTGACGATGGGCTACGTAGCGAACGGAGAATGCCGTATGAGGACGTCCGTCGTCAGGCTGCTTTGTTCGATCGGCTGTGCTCTGAGCCTGCCTGCCGCGCCGCAGGATACGCCGCCGCCAGAGCCGCCCCGGCGCGCGCTCCCGGCCCCGCTCGATCCGATTTTCCCCAGCGCGGAATACCTCGGACCCAGCCCCCTGATCGGCGTGCCGGATACCGATCCTGTATGGCCTTTGACCGGCGCCCTATGGCGTGCATTTCCTGGGCTCAAAAGACACAGAATCAAAATCTACGGCTGGATCAACCCAGGCGGCGACGCAAGTAATTTAAGCGACTCAAACATACCCGAATCCTACGCCATCGTCCCGAATACCGTGGAACTGGATCAGGCGGTGCTCCGCTCCGAACGCGTCCCCGACTCCGTCCAGACCGAACACGTCGACTGGGGCTACCGGTTCACCGTCTTGTACGGCATCGACTACCGTTGGACGACGTCGCAAGGCTGGTTTAGCGATCAACTGCTGGAACACAACCGGCTGTACGGCGTCGATCCGGTGGAGGTCTACGGGCTCGTCTACTTTCCGCACGTGGCGCAGGGCATGATGCTGAAGTTCGGGCGCTACATTTCGCCGCCGGATATCGAGGCGCAGTTGGCGCCGGATAACTACCTGTTCACCCATTCGCTCATGTTCACCTATGATTGCTATACGCAAACGGGAATCAACGCGGCGATCAAGCTGAGCAATCACTTTATCGTTCTGGGCGGCATCCACGCGGGCACCGATGTCGCACCCTGGAACAAGGCGTCGCATCCGAGCGCCCTGCTGATGTTGCGTTGGGTCTCGAAGAGCAACAACGACTCCCTCTACGGCGGGATCGACTCCATCAACAATGCCCAATTCAAAGGATTCCACGACAATCTGCAACAATCCAATCTGACCTGGACGCACCGCTTCAACCCGCGAGGCACGTTCGTGACGTCCACCGAGGTCTACTACATTTACCAGAGCAACGCCCTGGTGGGTGGAACCGTGAACTTCGGGCCGCCGCGGTCATGGTTCGAGCTGACCGGCCCCGGCGAGCCGATTCAAGGCAACGCTCCGGCCGTCGGGGTGGTGAACTATACGGCCATCAAACTTTCCAGGAAGAACTTCGTGACCATCCGGCCGATCGATTACCTGGTCGATATCAAAGGCGAGCGCACGGGATTTCCCACAACGCTGGCGAGTTGGACCGTCGGAGTGACACACCGGTTCCTGGATCTGCTTTCCATCCGTCCGGAGCTCCGATACGAATATGCCTTCAGTGCGCGTCCCTACGACAACGGGACCAGAAACCACCAGTTGATCTTTGCGATGGACGCGATCATCCGGTTCTGAAGGGGACCAGACCGCGAGCCCGCTACAGGCGCTTGTAGAAAACCGTCGTGCTGCACAAGCGCCCATCGGGCCAGAGGGCATAATCCGGAATCACCCCCACCCGCACCCAGCCCAGGCGTTCGTACAGGCGCTCCGCATCGCCGCCGGTTGCGGTGTCGAGAACCAGCAACGTTTTTCCAGAGGCTCGGGCTGCTTCTTCGGCGAAGGCGAGCAGTTGCGCGCCGATCCCGCGGCGGCGCGCGCCGGGGTGAACCAGCATCTTCGCCACATCGGCGCGATGCGGCTGGTTCTCCGGCTGCTTCAGCAGGACCTGCACGGTGCCGATAATCCGGCCGCTGCCGCGCTCCCGGGCGACGACCAGCGCCCGTTCGCCCCGTTCGACGCTCTCCGCGACGCCACGCCAGAACGCCTCGGCCTTCTCGCGCGCCAGCGGCGCCAGGAAGCTCACGGAGGCGCCGCCCTCCACACAAGCGATCAGCACATCGGCCAGCGCGCCGCACGCGCCGTGGGCCTCGCTTCCGGCGAGCGCCGCGATGTCCGTTTCGGGCGCGCGATCCTGGCGTGCGATCTGCATCCTAGCGGTTGTACTTCGGCGTAACGCCGCGCAGCTTCTGCCAGACGCAATCGAGCGCGGCAACAGTTTCCTGCGAGAGCGGGCCGCGCTCCCAGACGTCGAGGTTCTGCTCGATCTGCTCGATCTTCGACGCGCCCAGGATCACGCAGTCGGTTACGGTATGGTAGAGCAGCCAGTTCAAGGAGAGATCGATCAGGGACCGGCCGGCCTGCGCGGCAATCTTCTGCAGCTCATCGACGGCGTCGAAGTAAGCCGGGTGCCAGTAGCGGTCGAGGTACATCTGGTTGGCGTCGAAGCGGGTTCCGGGGAGCGGCCGTTCGCGGTGCTGCTTGCCGGTGAGCAGGCCGCCGGCGAGCGGGTTGTAGACGATCGTGGAGACGCCGAACGCGCGGCAAAACGGAAGATATTCCTGCTCGATGCCGCGGGCCAGCAGGTTGTACATCGGCTGCGATACGTAAGGCGGCTTATAGCCGGATTTTTCCGAGATCCACAACGCCTGGCAGACTTGCCACGCGGCGAAGTTCGACGTGGCGGGGTAGCGCACCTTGCCGGCGCGGACCAGCTCGTCGAGCGCCGCCAGCGTTTCGTCGATGGGGGCCTCGTAGTCGGGAAGGTGGAGGTAATAGAGGTCCAGATAGTCGGTCTGAAGACGGCGCAGGGAGCCCTCGATATTCGCGAGAATGGATTTGCGGGAGAGCGGCGAGACGCCGGCCGGTTCGCCGGTCTTCATCCCGACCTTGCTCGCCAGGATCACGCGGTCGCGGCGGCCCTTCAGAACGTTGCCGAGGATGACTTCCGACTGGCCCTTGTTATAGGCATTGGCGGTATCGAAGAAGTTGATGCCGCGGTCCATACAGATATCGACGATGCGGCGCGCGGTCGGCTCGTCGGTCTGGCCGCCGAAGGTCATGACGCCGAAGCAGGCGCGGGAAACAGTGAGATCGGTGTGCGGAAGAAGTCGGGTTTGCATGGATACCAATAGTGTAGCGAGTGAGTGGCCGCCGGAGGGCGGCGGGCGCTCCGCGTCCGATGCTACGCTGAGTTTTGCGCAATCATCCGCTCTTCCGGCCCTACCTGGCGCTGGTGGCCGTCTGTTTCTTCTGGGGAACCACCTATCTCGGCATTCGCATGTCGCTCGAGATGTTCCCGCCGCTGGCGCTCATCTCGCTGCGGTTCGTGCTTTCGGGTTCGCTGCTCATCCTCTTCGCGCGGGCGCGCGGAATGGCGCTGCCGCGGGGCAGGGAACTGGCAGCGGTGTGCTTCAGCGGGCTGTTGGTGCTGGGGATCGGCAACGGGGCACTGGTGTTTTCCGAAACGCTGATTCCCAGCGGCATCGCGGGGCTCATCATTACGATTTCGCCGTTCTGGATGGTCGGGGTCGAAGCCCTGTTCCGCGGCGGTGAGCGGCTGCATGCGCCGACCATCGGGGGCATGGCAGTCGGCCTCGCCGGGGCATGCCTTCTGTTTACGCCGGACCAGGGACCGCACACGCTCGATCGAAATCTGCTGAGCGGATTTTTGATGCTGCAGTTGGGCATGGCGAGTTGGTCGATCGGGTCGATCTTCCAGCGGCGGCAGACAGGGAAGACGCACCCGGCGATTATTGGCGGCGTGCAGCAGTTTGCGGCGGGAGTGATTCTCGCGCCATTTGCCCTGGCCATCCGGGAGCATCCGATCCATCCCAGCGTGCGCGGCGTGCTGGCCCTGCTGTACCTGGTGTGCTTCGGCTCCATCGTGGGGTATAGCGCC
The DNA here is from genome assembly GCA_035293845.1 of Bryobacteraceae bacterium. Taxonomy (GTDB): domain Bacteria; phylum Acidobacteriota; class Terriglobia; order Bryobacterales; family Bryobacteraceae; genus DATGMB01. Next base: position 52 of record DATGMB010000317.1, on the reverse strand, counting down.
TATATCTATGCGCTCGACCGCCTGCCCGTGGCGATCGTTTCGGTCTACCCGT
>DATGMB010000316.1:0-14996 GCA_035293845.1 Bryobacteraceae bacterium | reverse complement strand
CTTCTCTTCGCTGGTCTCGTTCACCTCACACCTCACTCTCGAAACGTACACTGCGATACCGATTCCCTCAAGCTTGTCTTTGGTTATTCGCAGGCAGTTAACCCGGAATGCCGCCGCCAGGCTGAAGATATTATACGCGCGGTGTAGGTCAACTCACCTAAATGAAAGTGCCGATGGGTACTGAACCGCAAGTTCTAGACCTCCATCCCGCAGCCGCCAACTGTTCATCCATTCACAAAAGCCGCGCTTACGCCCGGAATTTGCTACAAGCCAAATTGTCGGCCAGGAACATTCATTCATTGTTGTGGGAAAAATTACCGGAGGTGGTAACTGCGGCCGTAGCGCTCGCCTCGGGGATGTCGATGCGGCGTTCGCGTCTGTGCCGAATGGCTTGGTGGCGAGCACCCGGTGCTCCAGCGCGATGCCGGTTGCTAACAATCGATAGCCGGCGAGCCATGCGAATAAGGTGAAATTGCGCGCAATCACACCGTAACTGCGGGTAATTTGCCGATCATAACGGTAAAAACAATACAATCCGCCGCAAATGTTGTAAGCTCACATCGGTTTACCCTCCCCTCGGCAGGCACACCGGTGTGCCAATTCTCTCGCATTCGGAGGACCCCATGCCGCACCGCCCCACGCTCCATCTCGCCCTCACAGACACGGGCGATCTCTCGACCGCTCCCATCACGATTCACGCCATGGGAAAGACTTACGAAATGGAGGCGCACACCGCGAAAGGCCTGCGTGCGCACCGCGCCGACAATGCCGCGTTGGGCATGGTTCCAGAGGAAAACCTGTCCCTGCTGACGCATTTCGCCCCCCATGTGGAGCTCCCCGACGATGCGGTGACGTTCTTCTACGCCACCGTCCCCGGGCCGGCGGGAAGCATCATGGGCGACATGCTGGTCTCCGCCATCCATGTGCCGCCTGCGGCGCGCCGCCGCGCCGCCGAGCGCCGCATGCGTCGCCCCCGCGCCGCCGCTTCCCAATCCGTTCTGACACACACTCTGCGGCAACTCGGCGCCGGCGGGGGACGGCTCCGATCCGCGAACGCGGCGCCGGCCGAGATCATTCAGGCCAGCGAACAGATTCTGACTCCCGGCGCGACGGCGAAATCGATCCTGTTCCAACATCCGGAGATCGCGTCCCTGAATGCCGAGATCGCCGCCGAGATGCTCGACAACTACATCGAGCAGTCGCTAATGCTCCATCCCGAGCTCTGGCGCTACATCTCGACTCACGGGCCGAAATCCCGGCAGCCATGGCAAACCAGCGGGTTCGCGATGCACGCCGACGGCCGCCCCGTCGAGCCGCCCGACGATCTCCGCAATGGCAAAGGCGACCCGATCGAGTGGCCGAAAGATGCGAGCGGCAACCGCCGCATTCCGCAATCCAACCTGAGCGAGGGAGTGCTGGAGGCCGCGCGGCCCTCGCTCCAGTACATCCTGAACGCAACCAAGAACGACCCCGCGTTGCACGGAGCGGTCTGGCAGCGCAACCTGGGAATCCCCGTCACACACGATAAACAGCAGACCGAGGCTCCGGTGTTGCGGAAATCCGGCGGTGGGTTGAAGGCCGGAGAGACGTTCAACTGGACGCTCGCGAATATGGGGTCAGGGTACGGAATCGAGGTGTCGGACAATGTCGCCTACGACACAAGCGGCGCGCACCTATACCTGAAAAACACGGCGAACCGCTGCCTGGGGGCTTATGTTCAGTATTTCGATGAGAAAGGCACAGCGATCGCAACGCCCGAATGGGAGCAGCGTGGAATCGAGCGGTCGTTCCCCCCGGCGCCGACGATCCGTTATATCAACTTCATCCGGCCTGTTGGAACCGTGATGGGCATTCCCCTGCCCGCCGACCGTTTGACACTCTCGTTTCCGTTTCCCGATGGCGCGGTCAAGGCGAAAATCTACCTGGGAGGCCTGGGCATCGGGGCCGATGAGCCGGACGTGGCTAGAGTGGGGCTGATCAGCACGTCTGTGCTGAATTACGGAATCCCCTCGTTGATGATCGCGTTCGGAGTAGGTCTGGATTCCACCGCGTGGTATTTCGGCCTCTTCACAAACCCCCTCCTTCTGGAGACGCTGCTGAGCGTCGCCGCGGGCGAGTTGGGCACGGAGTGGCGGCGCAGCATGACCCCCGAGTTTCTGCTCAAGAAGGCTGCTGCCACCATCGGAGCGGTCATTTTCGCTAAAGGCCTCACTCTTGTGGCGCAGAAGATTGCCGAGCGTGTTGTGGGACAGCAGGTGGCACAGTCGATACCGATCGCCGGATGGGTGTATCGGGTGCTGGCGTTGACCGCCGCGGGCGGCAACCTGATTTCCACTACCGTTGCGGTGCTGCAATCTCCCCGGGTATACACGCTGGAACTCTCGCGCGCCATCGACGTGAAAATCACGGTGACGCCCGATCCGACACGCAACGGGCGGTGGCCGGAAAACTTCGCGCGCTACGACCTGATCGTGACCCACTCGACAGGCGTCAGCATCGCGCAGCGGGCACTGGCCAGGCCCGCAGCCGGCGCGCCGATCGAGTACACATTCACGGGCGTGCCCGCCGGCGCCGAGGTGCAGATTCAAGTGACCGCGAACCTGTACTCGGAAACCGGCTGGCTCTGCGGCGTCTGGACCGGCGACTGGGTCGCGGCGGTGGGAGCGAGCGGCACGGCCACGCTCTCGGTCAGCGGGTCAATTGTGGAAAAGCTGGTCCCGCTGGACGCGAATACCGTTTACGCGCACAAACGCAAGCTGTCCTACTCCGGTGGGAAACACCTCTGGACCGAAACGCCGACGGCGCCGCCGGATGTTGGCAGCGCCGGAAGCGCCATCGATGCGAGCCACAGCATCAGCCGCCTGGTGAACATCACCAGTAACAACCAGGCGTTCCGCGTCGGCTATACGTGGATGGCTTCGGGCCAGAACCTTCCGATGGATTTCGGCTCCGAGAAGACCAACGGACAAGCCTACGCGTTCCAGGTGATCAACACGGGGCTGGACCCTGAAGCGGGAATGAAGCAGCCATCGCGGGTGTTTTCGAGCCAGCCGTATCTCGCGTTCGATCAGTTCGGACCCGTGCCCATCGCCACATTCCCGCTCTCCCTGCAGTCCGCGCTCGATGGCCCAGGCGCCTCCGTAACGGCGGACATGCGGCAGCCGTTCCTCGCGGCACAGCGGACCGCCCCGGACAGCAGGAGGATCGTGACCAAGGGCGTCGAATGGCAGCTCGGGTCTGGCCAAACGATGCTCTACGTTTTGAAGCGCCAGCCATCGCGGATCGCGGCGTATCCCTATCCGAGCCCTGAATACAGCCCCCGCAACTTCTACCTGGATCCTCGCCAGCCGGGACGCGCGTACCTGCGCTATGTCGATTTCTCCCAGGGGTCCGGAACCTTCGACTACGCAACCGGAAAATGCTACGGCGTGTTCAACCAGCCGAATTTGGACGCGGTTGTGATCCATCCGCGCGGCTACGCCATCGGGGTGAGCTATCAGAATCACAAAATGGAAGTCCTCGAGCTCCCCGCCTCCGCCGTTCCGGATGCGGAAGCGCCGGTGGCGATACTGCGCAGCGGACCGGGCATCGAGGAAAGTCTGATGAATGGCCCGAAGGCGATGACGGTCACCGCCGATGGCCGAATCCTGGTTCTGGAGCAGGGAAACGCGCGCGTGCAGGCATTCGACATTCACGGCAACGCGGCACAGGCATTCGCCGGCAGTCTCACGTTCCAGGTGGCGGCCAAATTCGCGGCCGGCCTGGACGGCCGCCAGGTGACGCCGGAGCTGGCGGCGGCGCTGCAGGCTGCCGTTCCTCCGGGTATCGCGCCGCGCGTTTACCTGGATCCGGCCGTCAAAAGCGACCTCGATCGCGGAGGGAGTGTTTCGGCAGCCGTCGTTGACGGTTTCAAGAGGCGCGGCATCGCCCTGTCCGGCGACTCGGCAGTCACGCCGATCCGCGAAGGCGCGATCTGGCGGATCGAAGATCGCGCACAATCCCTCGCATACGATGCGCGCATGGAAGGAAATGAGATTGCCGTGCGAACCGCGCCGGCCTATACCGTCGAGATTCGGGCGGCGGGAACTCAGTGGATCGTTCGCGATTCGACCAACGTCCAGACGCTCCGCATCCAAAAAAACGACGACGGCTCGCTCAACGTACGGCAGTTGATCGCCACCATGACGCTGCACGACCCGCCTTCGGCCAACATCGAGTATCTCGACATCGCGGCCGAGCCCGAGGGATTCGTCTACGTCCTGTCGTATGTGCGGCCGGGAGCTACGGCGGCAGATTACCGGCTCGACATCTACAGTCCGGACGGCTCGTGGCTGGCGCGCACACCCCGCCGCGCGGGCGAACCGGGCGTCAACGCGGCGAAGATTACGGTGGACCACTGGCGGACCCTCCACACCCTCAACTACGAGCGATTGCTGGGGCCGGGCGGGCGACCCGAACCGTCGGTGAGTCAATGGGCCCCGTCCGAACCGAAGAGCGCTCCGCAGGCCAAGGCGGCGGCAAAGAGGAAGGCGCCAGCAAAAAAGAAGGCGCCAGCAAAAAAGAAGGCGCCGGTAAAGAAGAAATCAGCACCGCGGAAAACATCACGTTCCAGGCGGTAAGGAGCAGCCGCCATGGACTACGAATACCTCGGCAACGTCAGCTTTCGCCTCAATCATCAAGGAAGGAGCGGCTTCCTCGCCGTGGAGGGTGGCGAACCGTGCTGGAGGGAAGGAGCGGCCGCCATTTCCCCGGCCAGCCAGTTCGCGATCTTCCGTTTATACCTGGTGCTCAATGATCCCGAGCGGCGCACCGCAGTTCTCAGGACCTGGCCGGAAGAGCGGGAAATTAATGTGAGCGCAGGCCCCGCGCCGAACCGGTCCGGCGAAGCGGTATGGGGACATCTTGCTCCAGTCGGGCAGGGCACGCCGATGCGGTTCTCCGGCGAAATCGCTCCGGGGCCGCTGGGAATCTCTATCCGACTGGATTACTCGTTGCCGGGGGAAGCGGGCGGGAAGGTCACGTATTGGCTGGAGGTGGGAAATCATATTTGGGGGGGCAGGTGGAGGCTGTGGCTGTCGCCGACCCCACGTGTGAAGTGGGAAGTCGCGATCGCGGCCCGCCGGCCTCAATTGGCAGGCGTGGACTTGCGATCTGCGGACTTGAGGAACCAAGCGCGGGAGACGATCGTTTTGCGCGGCGCCAACCTTGCCGGAGCCAACCTGTCGAACGGCAAGTACATAGCGGATCTCACGGAGGCCAATCTCACCGGCGCGGATTGCCGGAATACCCTGTTCTTTCCGGATACGATTGGCACAGCCAGTCTCAAGAATGCCACGTTCGACCGCGCGCAGATGGCGGGCGCGAGGCTACTGGACCTGGTCCTGGACGGCACGAAGTTCCGCAGCGTCAACTTCAGTGACAGCCGCTTTTTCAGGACGAGGGCCGATGGCGCCGTTTTCGACGGCGCAGACCTCCGCGGGGTAGCTCGCGGGCCCGGATTGGAGTTGAGGTTCTATACCGGCGACAGCCCACGGCCGGGCCTCCGCAAGACCAGCTTTGTCAACGCGAAAATCCCGTTCCACCTGCTTGGCCGCGACTGGAGCCTGTTGGATCTCACCGGTGCGGAATTCACCGAACTCCCCACGGACCTCTCCGGTCTTCAGGCGATGTACTCGGTGCTGACTGGCCTCGACCTGCGCAACCGCAATCTGACCAACGCCAATTTCACCGGAAGCATATTAAAAGGCGTGAAGTTCGATGGTGCGGACCTGAGCGGCGCCAACGTCACCGGCGCCGACCTCTGCGGTTGCGACCTTTCTCGCGCCATCGCCGCAAGGCCGTTGATCGCATCGACCGATCCGGAAAACCGCACGCAAATGCGCGGCGCCACATTTCAGGCGGGCCTGTTCGGAAAGCGCTGGACTGCGCTCGATCTCACCTGTGCGACCATCCGGAACCTGGAGAAAACGGATCTGACCGGCATGGACGCGCGCGATGCTCTGCTGGATGGCGTCGACCTGTCGAACGCCAATTTTAACCCCGCCACCATCGACGGCGTAAAGACACCATCGAGATTCGACAACGCCTGGTTCAAGGGCGCGGGCCTCCAGGGCACGCAGTTCGGGGATGCTGAGCTCAGCGGAGCGCAGTTCGGCGCTCACGGTTGTCCGAAAGCAGATCCCGCCATCCCGCCGGACGTGAAGTATGCCGACCTCAGCGACGCCTATCTCGTCGGCGCCAATCTCACGGACGCCAACTTCGAAAATGTAACCGCAAACCGCGTTCAGATTTACATCGGCGACAGCGGCGAGCGGCCGCACCTGGCAGGCGCCCCAATGATAGGCATCAAACTCGCCCAGGCGAACCTGGCGGGCGCCGACCTCGACAACGCCGACCTGCGGGGGGCGATCCTGACGAACGCCAACCTGACACAAACCATATTGACGCGAGCGAAATTGCAGCCTCACCCGCAAACCAGGTCTGAGTCCGACCTCCAAGGCGCTTTTCTGGCGGGCGCCGATTTTACCGATGCAAAGCTCCAGGGCGCGAACCTCACCGGCGCTCTGGTGTCAGGGCCGGACGGTGTCTATATGTTTTCGCTCCCATCGGCTCTCGCGGATGCGTTGGATGCGTCGGTGAGGCAGGATCTGCACCTGGATATCCGAAAGGCGTTCGATTCGAAGTCGGTGCGGCTGGCGAGTGGAGCGCGCCTGGTTTCCAAGGAGCGCGGCCGCTGGATACTGGACAACGAGAGCACCAATCCGCAAAACATCCAACCGGCATACGTGCTATTTACGATCGTGCCCGAAGGGGACGCCCTTGCGGTTTTCTGCACGATGATGCGCGTTCAGCGTTTGGGACCGAACCGCCGCATCGATCCCTTCCTGCAAACGCTCAGCGAGCCCACGAAAGGTCTCGATATTCAGGTGATGACCGATAGCACAACTTTGCCGAATGGCCGGACGCTGGGCAAGCTTCAGCGTGATGGCGTCCAATGGGATCCGCTATGGCTGCGTGTCCGCGAGCCACCCAAACCGCCCAAGTGCACCCCGACTCCCGATTCCTATTGCGACGAAGACGAGGAACAGGAATAGCAGTGGCAGCCGAACCGGACGGCGGCCAGCCGCGGCCCTAGCTGCCCGCGCGCAGGAACCCTGCCAGGCGCTCCATCGCCGGCTCCAGTACGGACGGTTCCGCCGCGTAGCAGATGCGGATCGAGCCCTCGCCGCCCGCGCCGAAGGCCACACCGGGCGCCAGCCCGACGCGCGTTTCCTCGAGCAGCCGCCGGCAGAAGCCGAAGGAATCTTCGAGGCCCTCGACCCGCGGGAACAGGTAGAAGGCGCCCTCCGGCTCCGGCACGGTCAAGCCGGGCATCGCGCGCAACGCTTGCAGGCAGAGCTCGCGGTTCTGCTTCAGCCGCTCCAGCATACAGAGCAGCTCCGGCTCGCCCTCGGCCAGCGCCGTCTCCCCGGCCTTCTGCGCGAAGGTCGGGGCATGCGAGACGATGAACTCGTTCAACTGCGTGGCCTTGGCCGCTGCATCCCCGCGTGCCACCAGCCAGCCCACCCGCCAGCCCGTCATGCAGTAGCTTTTCGAAAACGACTGCACCACCATCACGGCGTCCTCGCGCGTGGCAAGCCGCAGGATGGAGGGCGCCGGCCCGCCCGGCCGGTCCGCCTGATAATAGAGCCGGTCGTAGACTTCATCGGCCAGCAGCCACAGATCGTGCCGGCGGGCGAATTCGAGCAGTTCCCGCTGCTCGGCTTCCGTAGCGACCCAGCCCAGCGGATTCGAAGGCGAGGTGTAGAGCAGCAGGCGCGTGCGCGGCGTCACTGCCGCTTCGAGCGCGTCGAAGTCGATGCGGTACCGGCCGCCGCAGAGCGGGTGCGGGATCTGCACGACCTCGGCATTGGCCATCATCGCGCTGGCGCTGCCGTTGGGCCACGCGGGTGTCAGCGCGAGCATGCGTTCCCCCGGGTCGAGCACGCAGCGGATGGCCAGGTTCAGCGCCTGCACGCCCGAAGCCGTCACCACGATCTCGCGCGCCGGGTCCAGCTCCACTCCGTGCAGGCGGAGATAATTGGCCGCGATGGCCCGCCGCAACGAGGGCAGTCCGGCGTTTTCCGTATAAAACGTGTAGCCGTCTTCGAGCGCGCGCACGGCAGCACGCTTGATGTACTCCGGCGTCGGCAGGTTCGATTCGCCGAAGTACAGGCGCAGCACGCCTTGCATCCCCATGGCGATCTCGCCGATTTCCCGGATGCGCGAGTGCGGCACATTCTCCACAGAAGTTGCGATTTGCGGCATGTCCCTCATTCTCTCATTGCCCGCCCCATCGTGCCCGCCGCTATAATGAGCCTTCCATGTCCCAGCGTTTTCGCATCGCCGCCATTACCGACGAGTTTTCTCCCGACCTCTCGACCGCCCTCGCCAACATGTCCGAAATCGGCATGACCGGGGCGGAGCTCCGCATGGTGTTCGGCAAGAACATCCTCGACCTGACGGAGGAAGAGCTCGACCGCGCCACCGCCATGGTCCGCGAGGCCGGTCTGGAGATTATCTCCATCGCCTCGCCGCTCCTCAAATGCGTCCTGCCCGACGCGCCGGCGGTCGATGCGCGCTTCCAGCAGGATGTCTTCGCCTCCAGCCACACCTTCGCGGATCAGCCGCGCCTGGCCGGGCGCGCCTTCGAGATCGCCCGCCGCACCGGCGCTGGGATCATCCGGGTGTTCTCTTATTGGCGCACCGTCCGGCCGGAGGCCTGCTTCGACGCGATCGTGGCGGCCTTGCGCGGCCTGGCCGACCAGGCGGCGGACCATGGCGTGACCATCGGGCTCGAGAACGAGCACGCCTGCAACATCGCGACGGCGGCGGAAACCGCGCGCCTGCTGGCGGCGCTCGATCATCCGAATCTGAAGGTGGTCTGGGACCCGTGCAACGCGCTGGTGGCCGGCGAGAACCCGTTTCCGGAAGGCTACCGGCTGCTGCCGCCGGCCCGCATCGTCCACGTCCACGCCAAGGACTGCTTCGTCACCGGCCACACCCCCACGTTCGGCCCGCTGGGCGAATGCGCCATCGACTGGAAGGGGCAGCTCGCGGCCCTGGTTTCCGACGGCTACCGCGGCTGGATCAGCCTCGAAACCCACTGGCCCGGGCCGGGCGGGAACAAACTGGAGGCGAGCCGGATCTGCGGACGGAACCTGAAGAAACTAGTGGAGTTTTGAGAAGCGCAGACCCTGAGCCTGCGCAGGTTGCTGGCATGGATTGCCCACGTGTCACAAATGTGACACACGAGGGCACACAAGGCTTCCGTCCGCGATCTGCACATGAAGACCAGCCAAATTGTGGCCCAGGCCGCACAGGGAGAGACTTTCGTGATCGAGAAGAACGGCCCGCCCGTAGCCGGGATTCGTCCCTTGCCTGCGCACCGCCCCACCCGGCGTTTGCCGGATCGCGAAGAGTTCATCCGCAGTCTGCCGGTAACCATGGACAGCGGGCGAATCCTCGAAGAAGACCGCTCTTGATCCTCCACTTCGATACCGCCTGCATCGCGAAGTGTTATCTGCATGAACCCGATGGAGAGGCGGTTCGCGCTCTGCCCAACGCGCCACCGGTCTGTACTCTTCGGCGGTCTGCATAGCGGAAATGTCTTGTATCCTGCATCGCGAGACGCGCGAGCTGGATTTGGAATCCGTTGGAAGACTGCGGCGCCAGTTTCGGGAAAGATCTACATGATGGGGTCTGGTCAGTAATCCCAGGGACGGAGCGCCTGCTGGCTGCGGCGGAAGCCGCCGGAATTCGCGGCCGGATGGTGGATCCACCTTCGGCCAAAGATCCGCTACCGTAGACCGGCGCGCCCCTGCTACTCGAAAACTGGAGCCAGGCGCACCAGCCCACGATACAATGGTATTTCCGCCCGGAAAACCCACGGAACTCCGGCGCGCCGTTCCTCGTAAACCCAAAGGAGAGTTTTCCCAACTATGACAGCCACTACGAGCTCCTATCTGGGGCAAATTCACGCGCTGCTCGCGGAGCGGGGATACGAAGTCTCCGAAGCGGCGTCCAATACGCTGAAAATTCGTGAGGTGGATAGCGGGGTCGCGCTGCAGGCGGTGCTGGAAGGGGATATCTGCTTCTTTTCCCTCACCTGCACCGTCGTCCCCGAATCGGCGATTACCCCCGCCATTATGCGGCAGATGCTCGATGCCGCCAACGGCATCTCGACCTCCCACTTCCAGCTCTATAATGCCGGCGACGGCAAAGTCGCGGTGACGCTCAATAATTTCTGCAAGCTGCAGGATATGGGCCCGGAAGACGAGGACGATATCCTTTCCTGCGTCCATTTCCTGCTGGTGGACGTTATGACGGCGCGGCGGCTGCTGGGGCATCTGGGACAGTAACGGAGGAGGAACGATATGGCATTTTTATCCGACATTTTCGCCCGCGTCGGCCGCGTGGCCCGCGGGCAGGCGAACGCCGGCGTCGATGTACTGGAGGACGCCACCTTCGAAGCCACGGTGAAACAGACCGTGGCCGACATGAAAAGCGAACTGAACAAGGTCGTTCAGGCTTCGGCCGTGGCGATGAGCAACTACAACCGCCTGGATGCCGAGTACCAGAAGTACGTGCGGCAGTCGCAGGAGTGGAAGGACCGCGCCAATATGGCGCTGGACGCCAACAACGAAGACCTCGCCCGCAAGGCCCTGGCGAAAAAGGCGGAGGCCGATAAGCAGGTCGCGGCGCTGCAGACGTCCGTGGCGCAGGCGCAGCAGGCCAGCGACAAGCTGAAGCAGCAGGTGCTCGAACTGAAGCGCAAGATTGAAGAGGGCGAGCGCACGGCCGGCACGCTGGTGGCGCGCAAGAACGCGGCCCTGGCGCAGCGCAAGGTGGCGGAAGCCATGTCCGGCGTGGGCAATGCCGATAACGCCTTCGCCGCGCTCAACCGGTTCGAAGAATCGGTCGCCAAGGAAGAGGCTACGGCCAAGGCGTTCGATCAGCTCGGCGCGGTCGGCAAGGATGACGACCTGGAGGCGCAGTTCGCTCAGCTCGGCGGCCACAGCGTGGATGCGGAGCTCGAGGCGCTGAAAGCCGAGCGCCGCAAGGTGCCGCCGCCCGACATGCCCAAGGAACTGCCGGCGCCCTCCGCCACCATCACCGTGGAGAAGTCCGGCGAAAAGGCGAACGCATGAGGTAGGGCAGGCGTCTCGCCTGCCCTTTGCTTAAGATGACATTCACGGTCGAAGCCATTCTCGCCGTCCTCTTCGTGGTGGTTCTCATGAACATCTTCAAACGACATCCGCAGCTTCCCGCTACCCCCTCCTATCCGCAGCCGGACCTGGCCAATCTGCGCCCCACCGACGCCCGCGCGGGCGATGTAATCTCGGTGGCCGGCGCCGGCGATAACATGAGCGATCTCGATTTCACCGCCGACCGCTACCTATCGTGCCGCGCCGGCTCGCGCACCTGGATCGAGGTGAGCGGCATGTACCGCGAGCGCCGCGTCGCCATGCGCGTCGAAAACGCCGAGGATGTCGAGGTCTGGCTGCGCACCGATCCGCGCAAGCTCACCATCCAGGATCTCGGGCTTTCCGAAGAGGACCTGGCGGAGATGGACGAGCGGCAGAACCCCGCCGATTCCTTCGGCTTCGACAACTCCGACTGGCTCTGGCGGCAATCCACGGAAGCTACCGCCAGCCGCAGCGACCAGGCCGGCGGCTATCCGCAGCAGGAGAGCTTCTACTACTGGGAATTCCGCGAACAGAACGGCAGCGGACTGCTGGCTGTGCGCAAGCCGCAGGGCGAGCCCTTCTCCGTCAGCCTGTACCGCCAGATTCCCGCAGCCGATGTGACGATTTACCGGAAATCGTAAGCCATGAGCCGGGAAGGTTTAAAAGTCGCCGCCGCTATCCTGGGGACCGCGCTGGTTGTGGTGCCGTTCCTCGGCCTCGATGCCCTGCCGCGCGATCTGCGCCACCAGATCGATAGCGAGCGCACGGCGCTCGCCGGCAGCGAGCGCCAGGTGAAGGGCGCGCAGCAGGAAGTCAGCCGCGATCTTGCTTCCGAGGCCGAGCTTTTCCAGGGCATCCCGGCCAGCCAGAAGTGGCCGGTCGAGCTCAACGCCGCCGCGAGCAGCCTCCAGACGGCCGAGCGCGACATGCAGCAGTTGGAGGCGCTGCGCAAGCAGAACCGCCGTCAGGATCGCGACCGCGCCGCCGCGCTGCTCCGCGAGGAGCGCACCGCCCGCATGGCCGGGCTCGACCAGGCACTCGCCATCCAAAAGGACGCGGACCACTGGGTCGAGCTGAAGAAGCAGCTTCCCGAAACCGTCGCGCGCATGCAGCGCGACTACCGGATGATCCGGTCCTTCGACCCCGCCGGGCTTGCGGCCGATGTGCAGAAGGCGGAGACGCAGTGGCCCGATAAGCGCGGCGATCTCGAAACCCGGTTCAACACCGAAATCAAGCAGCGTCAGGCGCAGGATGAATCGCTCTGGCAATCCACGGCGAAGGCGCGCGAGCTGGCCGCCGCCGGCCACCTGCCCGCGGCCGAGACGGCGTCGCTCGTCACCGCCGCGGACCGCATCCATACCGATTCCGCCCTGCTGCCGCAGAAGCGCACGGAAATCGAGGGGCTGATCGCGCAGTTGAACACCGCCTGGGACAAGGTGCTGGTCGATATGGAGAAGCACGGCCACACCTACCGGGAGGAGATCCGCACGGTGTCCACGCCGGTCGGCGGCGCGACCACGTCGCGTGAGGACTGGGTCGAGGTGTCCGAGGCCCGCTATGACGCGCTGAAGAATGACCTCGGCATGTCGATCGAGCACAAGCCGGCCGGCAAGTACGACACCGAGGCCGAGCGCGTGCCGCAGCCGCCGGGCTTCGCCTACATGGCGCCGCCGGGACAGGAGCGCAATCAGTACGGCTACTGGGAGCACCGCGACGGACGGGATTTCTGGGTCTTCTACGGGCAGTACGCGCTGATGCGCGATCTGCTGTTCAACCATCGTTACGAGCCGCTGCCGCGCTACGACTACGAGCAGTACCGCGACTACCGCTCGCGCGGCCAGACGTATTACGGACGGGACGAAAGCAGCTCCGCGCCCAAATGGGGCACACAGGGCTCGTCGACTTACGACCGCTACTCCGGCAGCAGCTACGCCAGAAGCGGCGGCTTCCGCAATTCGCCGTTCGCCAGCAAGAGCGGCAGCTTCCGCAGCACGCCGTTCGCGACACCGGGCGGCGAATCCGCGCCCAAGCGCTTCGGCAGCCATTCCTCGCCGCCTGGCGGCGGCTTCCGCTCCGCCCCGCGCCCACGGCCCGCGCCCAGCTTCCGGATGCCGTCCACGGGGAGAAGGTTCGGTAGAAGGTAGCGGGATTGTTCTCACCGCAGAGGCGCAGAGGACACAGAGATTACGCGGAGAAATTCTTTAGGTTTTTCCGCTTGCCTCAGTGCCCTTCGTGTGTTCGGCAGCTATTCCTCACCGCCGGGCGGGTCCCGGCGCCCTCGTTGTCTTCGGCAACCATTCCTCGCCGCCGGGCGGGTTCCACCCCGCTCCATTCCCTCGCTCCGCGTCGAACCTCTGCATGCCGTACACGGGAGAAGTTTCGGCAGTTTCTCCGTGTGCGTCCGCGCCCTCCGTTCTTCCGGGTCAAGGTTTTGGTCCTTCTACCCACCCTGTTGTTCGCGCAAACAAACTGGTCGCTCGCTCCGCAGTCCCGGGCGTCGGGCTACACGGTGGAGGTGCGGCATGCGGGCTGCCGGTCGGCGGCCTGCGCTGTGCTCGCCACGCCGGAGCAAGAGACGCGCAAAGCCGGCATCCTGACGCGTAAGGTGGATGCGGCCCCGTACCGCGGGCAAGCGGTCCGGCTGCGCGCCGCGGTGCGCCTGGAAGATGCCGGCCCGGACGGCCGGGCGCGACTATGGATGCGCGTCAACCGGCGCGGGGGCGAGCCGGGCTTTTACGATGATATGGGCGACCGCCCCATCGTGGCGCGCGAATGGTCCATGGCCGAAATCGAAGGTGATGTCCCCGCCGATGCCGAGTCCATCGAGTTCGGGCTGCTGCTCTCCGGCCGGGCGCGCGCGTGGGTGGACGAGGAGGCGCTCGACCGCGTGGCCCCGTCCGAACCCGCCCTGCGCCAGGCGCTGGAGGCCGTCTACGCCCGCATCGATCGCGCGTACGCCGCCGGCAACGCGGACGAGATCGCGAAGTTCGCGCTCCCCGGCGCTCAGGTGCGTATGCCGGATAGGAGCGAGCCGCTCGCCTCGCTCGTCGAGCAGGTGCGCGAGCAGATGCGGCGGGGTGCACAGTACCGTTCGCGATCGGCGGTCACCGCCGTGCGCGGCAGCGCCGAACAAGCCGTGGTGTGGGTGCGGAACGAGACCAGCGTCGCCTCGCCCGCCTTTTCCCAAACCGTGGATTCGGCCAGCCGCGACACCTGGGCGCGCACAGCGCAAGGCTGGAAGCTGAAGCAATCGGTCCTGATCGAAGCGGAAGTCCAGCCCTCCGCGACCGGCCCACAGGCGGCGCAGGCGGTCGTTGCCGAATTGCGCCAGCAGGCAGTGCCGCTGCCCGAGGGGATGGACGCGCTCGCCGCGGCAGCCGGGCCGGCGCGGATCGTGGCGCTGGGCGAGGCAACCTACGGCACGCGCGAATTCGCCGAGCTCAACCGCCGCATCATTGAGCGGCTGATCCGCGGCGAGGGCTTCACGGTAGTTGCGATCGAGGCCAATTGGGCCGAAGCGCGCGCGATGGATGAGTACATCCGCACCGGGCGGGGCGATCCGCAGGCGGCGATCGAGAGCCTGAATGCCTGGCCTTGGGAGATTCCACAGATGCTCGACCTGGTGCGGCAGATGCGCGCCTGGAACGCGGCGCCGGGGCCGCACGCGACGGTGAGCTTCGCCGGCATCGATATCGCGCCCTCGCCCGCGGCCGAGCGCCTCGTGATCGATTACCTGAAACGATACGCGCCCGAGGAGGCCGGCCCCGC
>DATGMB010000315.1:0-5481 GCA_035293845.1 Bryobacteraceae bacterium | reverse complement strand
GCTGCCGGCGTTATAGATGTTGGAATAGGAATCCTGCACATCGGCCACGTCGCTCAGCCGCACCGGCGCGCCATTGCGATAGGCGATCACCAGGTTGCGGTAGTCCTTGGCTTTCTTGAGCTGATCGTTGGCGCGCACCATCCACATGGTGTGGCCGTCATCGAGCGAGCCCTTGGCCTGATTGGCAGTCTGCGCGGCCACCGCCGCGCGCAGCGCCTCCAGCCCCACGCCCATGTTGTTGAGCATGTGGGGATTGGCTTCGATGCGGACCGCCGGCTGCGATGATCCCCACACGAACACCTGGCCCACGCCCTCCACCTGCGACAGCTTTTGTCCCATGATGGAATCGGCGGCGTCATACATCTGGTCCTGGGTCATGGCGTCCGAGGTCATCACCAGGATGATCACCGGGGCGTCGGCCGGGTTGATCTTGCGATAGGTGGGATTGCTGGGCAGGTCTGCCGGCAGGTAATTGCGCGCCGCGTTGATGGCCGCCTGCACGTCCCGGGCAGCGGCATCAATGTTGCGGTCCAGGTCGAACTGCATGGTGATGCCGGTCGAGCCCAGCATGCTCGACGAGGTCATCTGATTAATGGCGGCAATGCGGCCAAACTGCCGCTCCAGCGGGGTGGCCACGGCGGAAGCCATGGTCTCCGGGCTGGCGCCCGGCAAAGACGCGCCGACCGAGATCACCGGGAAGTCCACCTGCGGCAACGGCGCCACCGGAAGATGCACGTAGGCCAGCGCTCCCGCTAGGAGCAGGGCTATGGTCAGCAGCGTGGTGGCTACTGGACGCGCGATGGCTGGTGCGGAAATGTTCATAACTCAGTTGCCAGTGGCCAGTTGCCAGTGGCCAGTTGCCAGTGGCCAGTGGCCAGTTATGTTTTGTTCTGGTCACTGGTCACTGACCACTTTCTTCAATCCCCCACCGCCTCCGCCGGCCGCTGCGCGCGCAGGTGGCGCAGCGCCTGAGCCAAGCGGTCGAACCACAAATAGACGACCGGGGTGGTGTACAGCGTCAAAATCTGGCTGAACAGCAATCCGCCGATGATGGTGACGCCCAGCGGTCGGCGCAACTCGGCCCCCGTGCCCGAGCCCAGCGCCAGCGGCACCGCGCCGAACAAAGCTGCGAACGTGGTCATCATGATGGGGCGGAAGCGCAGCAGGCAGGCTTCATAGATCGCGTCCACCGGCGACTTGCCTTCCTTGCGCTCGGCCTCCAGCGCGAAGTCGATCATCATGATGGCGTTTTTCTTCACGATGCCGATCAGCAGGATGATGCCGATCAGCGCCATCACGCTCAGGTCCATGTGGAAGAGGGTGAGCGCGAGAATGGCGCCGACACCGGCCGAGGGCAGCGTGGAGAGGATGGTGATGGGGTGAATGTAGCTCTCGTACAGCACGCCGAGCACGATGTACACGGTCACGATGGCGGCGAGGATCAGCCAGCCTTCATTGGCCAGCGCGGCCTGGAAGGCGCGCGCCGTGCCTTGAAACGCCAACTGGATGCTGGGCGGCAATCCCAACTCCGCGGCCGATTGCTGGATCGCTTGGACGGCATCGCCCAGCGAGGCGCCGTTGCCCAGGTTGAAGGAGATCGTCACCGCCGGGAATTGGCCCTGGTGGTTGATGGTCAGCGGCCCGGTGGTGGTTTCCCAGTGGGCGATGGCGCTGAGCGGCACCTGGCTCGCGCTGGCCGCCATCATGTTCGTGCTCGAGGTGGTGTTGGGCGGAGCGCCCACGATGCCGGTATTTCCGATGGAGGCCGGGCTTTGCCCTCCGCCGGCGGGAACGTAAATGTTGTCCAGCGCGCCGGGATCGGTAGCGTAGGCCGGGTTCACCTCCAGCACGACGTGATACTGGTTGAGCTGGGTGAACATGATCGACACCAGGCGCTGGCCGAAGGCGTCGTAGAGCGTGTTGTCGATGGCGCTGGCGGTCACGCCCAGGCGCGAGGCGGTGTCGCGATCAATCACCAGCGTAGCTTGCGCCGCCTGGTTCTGCTGGTCGGTGGCCACATCGCGCAACTGGGGCAGAGTCTTCAACTTGTTTACCAGTTTGTTGGTCCATCGCCGCAGCTCTTGGGCGTCAGCGTCCTCCAAAGTGAACTGGTATTGGGTGCGGCTGACGCGATCCTCCACCGTCAGGTCCTGCACCGGCTGCATGTAGAGCGTGATGCCCTCGACGGCCGCCAGCGCCGGCTGTAACCGCCGGATCACCTCCGTCGCGCTGACCTTGCGTTCTTCGAGCGGCTTCAGATTGATCTGGATGCGGCCGCTGTTGAGCGTGGTGTTCGTGCCGTCGATGCCGATGAAGGACGACAGGCTTTCCACCGCCGGGTCCTTGAGGATCACACCGGAAAGCGCCTGCTGCCGGTCCGCCATGGCGCGGAAAGACACGGTCTGCGGGGCCTCCGAAATGCCCAGGATGACGCCGGTGTCCTGCACCGGGAAGAAGCCCTTCGGAATGACGAGATAGAGATAGCCGGTGAGCCCGAGGGTCGCGAGCGCAATGCAGATCGTCAGGAAGCGGTGGCGCAGCACCACCGTCAGGGTGCGGCCGTAAAAAGCGATGATCCCTTCGAACACGCGCTCGGAGGCGTGGTAGAGCCGGCCCTGCTCGCTCGGCGGCTTATGGCGCAGCAGGCGCGAGCACATCATCGGCGTGAGCGTCAGGGAAACGAATGCCGAAACCAGGATCGTCACGCTGAGAGTGATGGCGAATTCGCGGAACAGCCGGCCCACGATGTCGCTCATGAACAGCAGCGGGATGAGCACCGCGATCAGCGACACGGTCAGCGAAAGAATGGTGAAGCCGATCTGCTCGGACCCGCGCAGCGCCGCTTCGAGCGGCGGCACACCCTCCTCGATGTACCGCATGATGTTTTCGATCATCACGATGGCGTCATCCACCACGAAGCCGGTCGAAATGGTGAGCGCCATCAGCGTGAGATTATTCAGGCTGTAGCCGAGCAGGTACATCACGCCGAATGTGCCGATCAGCGAGAGCGGAACGGCGACGCTGGGGATGATGGTGGCGCTGATGTTGCGCAGGAACAGGAAAATCACCATGATGACCAGCGCGATGCAGAGCAGCAGCTCGAATTCCACGTCGGCCACCGAGGCGCGGATCGTGGTGGTGCGGTCCGTGAGAGTCGCGATGTCGATCGAGGCCGGGAGCGACGTGCGCAGCACCGGCAGCAGGCGTTTGACGCGGTCCACGACTTCGATGATGTTGGCGCCCGGCTGCCGCTGAATATTCAGGATCACCGCCGGCGTCTGGTTCATCCACGCGGCCTGCCGGACGTTTTCGGCTTCATCCACGACGGTCGCTACATCGGAGAGCAGCACCGGCGCGCCGTTGCGATACGCCACCACCAGCGGCTTGTATTCGGCGCTGGTGAGAAGCTGGTCGTTCGCGCCGATGGTGAACGATTGGTGCGCGCCATCGAAGCTGCCCTTGGCCTGGTTCACGCTGGCGGCGGCGATCGCGTTGCGCAGGTCTTCCAGATTGAGCCCGTATGCGGAAAGCGCGGTGGGGTTGGCCTGCACGCGCACGGCGGGCTTCTGCCCGCCCGAGATGCTCACCAGTCCGACGCCGGGAAGCTGGGAAATCTTTTGCGCGAGGCGCGTATCGGCCAGGTCTTCCACCTTCGCCAGCGGCAGCGTGGCGGAGCTGAGGGCAAGCGTGAGGATCGGGGCGTCGGCGGGGTTGGTCTTGCTGTAAATCGGCGGATTGGGCAGATCCTTGGGAAGAAACGTGGTGGCGGCGTTGATGGCGGCCTGCACCTGCTGCTCGGCCACGTCGATGTTCAGGTCGAGTACGAACTGCAGCGTAATGACGGACGCGCCCTGCGAGCTCGCGGAGGTCATCTGGTTCAATCCGGGCACCTGCCCGAACTGCCGCTCGAGCGGCGCGGTCACCGAAGAGGACATCACGCCGGGGCTCGCGCCTGGGTAGAACGTGACCACCTGAATGGTCGGATAATCGACCTGCGGCAGTGCGGAAACCGGCAATTGCTTGAACGCCACGCCGCCGACCAGTAGGATTCCGGCCATCAGCAGCGAAGTGGCAATGGGCCGGAGAATGAATGGACGGGAGGGGCTCATTTTGCGGCCGGACCGCGCCCGCCCTCAGCGCCGCTGCCGTTGAGAGGCGCCGTGCTCTTCCCGCTCCCCTGGTCTCCTGCCGCCCGTGCCTCGACCCGGGTCCCCTGCTGCAGCTTATCGACTCCATCCACAACCACGACCTCGCCGGGCGCCAGGCCCTTCTCGACGATCGCATCATCGCCCTGTACCGGGCCGGGTGTGACGGTCCGCATCTCCACCGTCCGGTCGTCCTTCACTACGTAGACGAAGCTGGAATCCGGGCTGTGCTGCACGGCGGCGGCCGGCGCGATTACGGCCCCGCGGCGTGTATCGAGGAGCAAGCGGGCGTTGACGAACTGGTTCGGGAAGAGGGCGCTGTCCTGGTTGGCGAACTCAGCCTTGAGGCGCGCGGTGCCGGTGCCGGGGTCGATGGCATTGTCGATCGTCAGCAGCTTCCCGGTGGCGATGCGCCGCTTGAGATCGCGGTCCCAGGCCTCGACGGGGAGATTCTGGCCGGCGTTCCACCTTTTCATGATCTCGGGGAGGTAATCCTGCGCCACGTTGAAGAGAACGGCGATCGGCTGAAGCTGCGTGATGGTCGCCATGCCGTTGGCATCGGCGGCATGCACGATGTTGCCCGGATCGACCAGGCGAAGGCCGATGCGGCCGTCGAGCTCGGATACGATGCGGCAGTAGACCAGTTGCAGCTTGATATTCTGGATGGCGCCTTCGTCGGCCTTGATGACGCCTTCGTCCGCTTTGATGGCGCCCTCGGCCTGACGAACGGTGGCGGTCTGGGTATCGGACTGCTGGCGGGAAACGACACCCTGGGCTGCCAATTCGTTGTAGCGGCGCTGGTCGGCGCGGGCGTTTTCAAGCGTGGCCTGGTCGCGGGCGAGCTGCCCTTGCGCCTGGGCCAACTGGCCTTCCGCCTGAACGAGCTGCGCCTGATACGGGCGCGGGTCGATTTCGGCCAGCAGGTCGCCTTTATGAACGAGCTGGCCCTCCTGGAACGCTACGCGGATCAATTCGCCGTCCACGCGGGTGCGGATCGTGACCGTGTTATATCCCGTTACCGAACCCAGGCCGGTAAGATAAATGCCGAAGTCGCCGCGGCGCACCGTCGCGGTAACGACGGGAACAGCCCCCATTCCCTTCTTGGAGGGCGCCGCCGGTGCGGGCGCGCTCTCCTTGGCGCCGGCCGCATGCGCCGGCTGCCAATAATAACGATAGGCGGCCGCGCCGGCCGCCGCGAGCAGCAGAATCCAGACCCAACCGTAGCCCTTGCGCGGCCTCGCGGCTGGTCCGGGAGGATGAGGAGTTGCGTGGGGCGCCTGGGGAGCCGGAGCAAAATTGGTTCCCATCGCGGGCTAGTATACCATCGGCTAATTGG
>DATGMB010000314.1:0-17607 GCA_035293845.1 Bryobacteraceae bacterium | reverse complement strand
GGAATTCCCGCACGCCCGCCTGATCGCGCTGACCACATACGGCGGCGATGAGGATATCCGCCGCGCGCTTGCCGCCGGCGTGCAGGCGTACCTCACGAAAGACGTGCTGCACGACGAGCTGATCAAGGCGATCCACGCGGTTCACGCCGGCCAGAACTACCTGCCCGCCGCCGTGGCGGCGGCGCTGGCCGCGCAGTTGCCGCGCCCCGACCTCAGCGGGCGCGAAGTGCAGGTGCTGGAGCTGATCGTGCAGGGCCTCGCGAACAAGCAGATCGCGTATTCATTGGGCATCGCGGAGCACACGGTAAAGAATCACGTAAAGAGCATTCTGAGCAAGCTGGGAGTGCAGGACCGGACGCAGGCGGCGACGGCGGCGATCCAGCGGGGGATCGTTCATTTGTAGGGGATGCTGCGCGGAATATAGGGGATGCTGCGCGGATGGCCACACCCCCCACGACAGGCGCTGGCAGCACGCCACCTCGGATACGATGCGGAACTGCAGGGGGATTAATGTCGTCAAGGAGAGCGGGGGCGCCGGTGGACGATCTTCAGGTGCTCGTGGTCCGAGGGCCTGAAAAAATCCGGGAGCCGCGGCGTCTGCCACGGGCTCCCGGCGCCCAAAGAGAAGACCTGCGCTACGGTTACAGTTCCGGGCGGATCTTCACAGTTTTGCCGAGCGATACGTAGACGTTCTGCGCAAACTCGGTGCGGCCGCCCTCACGGATCTCGATGTTGTAGCTGCCGGGCCGCAGATGCATGGTCTTGTTGTCGTGCGTAGTGCCCGCGTAGGCGCCATTGATGAAGACCTGAGCGTCCTTGACCTTGGTTTCCAATTTTACTTCGCCGGAATTCGGATACGAGTAGAGCGGGTACGGCGAACCCCAATAGGGTCCCCAGTACGGAGCGTACCAGCCCCCTACGAAGGGCCGGCCCACTACCACATAACCTCGAACGGCGGCCGAAGCGCTTACAGGCGCGAGTGTCATTAGCGCACCGGCCAGAAGCAGCATAACTTTTCTCATGTTCGACCTCCCTGCCCGTTACAAAGGCAATTCGCGTACCAATTCGTAACTTGTGTTTTTTGAGGGCGATCGATGCGGTTTTTCAGCGCCGGCGATGGTGGCGGGGCACCAGGATGGCCGCTTTCCACCACCAGGCCGGTGGCTTGTGCCGGCACACCGGCCTGTGGCTGTAGAATGAAGGGGATGCGTCCGCTTCCGGCCTCGCTTCGCGCGCTGCTGGCCGATCTCATCGATTATGCCGGGCTGTACCCGCCCGCCGCTCTGCCGCTGCCCATCGTGCTGGAACGCTACCGCGGTTTCCGCGCTTCCCCCGACCACTGGATTCTGAAACGGCTCGTGCTGCCGGCTGCGGCGCTGGCGGAAACGGCGCTCGAACCCGGCTGGCGCGTCACGCTGCTGGTCGATGGCGAGCCGGGCGCCCTGCCGGAGCAGGTCGAAACGCTCGAAACGAAATCCGGCGAGCGGCTTTCGCTGCCCACGTACTGCGAAGCGCCGCTGGCCGCGATCGGCCGGGACGCGTACGCCAAGGTGCGCACCGGCGGCCTCACGCCAGAGATGATCCCGGCGCCGGCGGAGCTGGCGGCATTTCTCTGCGACGCGGCCGCGCGGCGGATGCCGTTTAAGGCCACGGCGGGGCTGCACCACCCGATCCGCTCCGAGCGCGCGCTGACCTATGCGGCGGACAGCCCGCGCGCGACGATGCACGGCTTCCTGAACGTCTTCTGCGCCGCCGCGATGGCGTGGCACGGTGCGGAGGAGGCGGTAGTCGCTGGGCTACTCGAGGAGACCGATCCGGCCGCGCTCGAATTCAGCGACTCCGGACTGTGCTGGCGCGGGCGTCAACTGACGGCGGCGCAGATTCATTCCGCGCGGCGCGAATTCGCCCACGGCTTCGGCTCCTGCTCGTTCGAGGAGCCGGTGAGCGAATTGCGGGAGCTGGGCCTGCTGGCATGATCGATCGCACGCACGACCCGGAGCGGAAAAGCTGGGTGGAATCCGCGAACCTGCCGGGCGCGGATTTTCCGCTGCAGAATCTGCCGTGGGTGACCTTCCACCGGCGCGAGGACCTGCTGCTGCGGCCGCGGCCGGGCGTGGCAATCGGGGATCAATTGCTCGATATCGAGCCATTCGGCGTGGAATCGATCGCCACCGTCATGGCGGCTTCGCGAACGGCCAGGGCCGATCTACGGCGCGCGATCTTCGATTTTCTGGCGGACCCGGCGAACCGGACCGCCGCGGGGTTGACTCCCATGGCGGAAGCCGAGCTGCTGTTGCCCTGCGCGATCGGCGATTACACGGATTTCTACGCCTCCGTCCACCACGCGACCAACGTCGGGCGGATGTTCCGGCCGGACAATCCGCTGCTGCCCAATTACAAGTGGCTGCCGGTCGGGTATCACGGGCGGGCGTCCTCGATCGTGCTCAGCGGCACGCCGGTGCGGCGGCCGTGCGGGCAAATCGCGGAGAGCGCGGGCGGGCCGCCGGTCTACGCTCCCAGCCGGCGCCTCGATTACGAGCTGGAACTGGGAGCATTTCTCGGCCCCGGCAACCGGCTGGGCGAGCCCGTGCCGATCGCGGAGGCGCTCGACCAGATCGTGGGCGTGTGTCTGCTGAACGACTGGTCGGCGCGGGACATCCAGACGTGGGAATACCAGCCGCTCGGGCCGTTTCTGGCCAAGAATTTCGCGACCTCCATTTCGCCGTTCGTGGTCACGGCCGAAGCGCTCGAGCCGTTCCGCCGCCCGGCCGACGCGCGGCCGCCGGGAGATCCCGAGCCGCTCCCGCACCTGCGCGGCGGCCCGGACGCGGCGTACGACATCACGCTTGAAGTCTGGCTGCGCTCGGCGAAGATGCCGGGCCCGATGCGGCTCAGCCGCGGCAATTTCCGCGACATGTACTGGACGCTGGCGCAAATGGTGGCGCACCACACGTCAAACGGGTGCAATATCCGGCCCGGCGATCTGATCGGGAGCGGCACGGTTTCGGGGCCGGAAAAGAGCAACCGCGGCTGCCTGCTGGAGCTGACTTGGCGGGGCACGGAGCCGGTCGAGCTGCCGAGCGGCGAGACGCGGCGGTTCCTGGAGGATGGCGACGAGGTGATCCTGCGCGGCTGGTGCGAAGCGCCGGGATACCGGAGGATCGGGCTCGGAGAGTGCCGCGGGCGGATTCTGCCGGCATCCTCGATCCGCGCATAATGCGCGGCCACCTCCTGCAAGTTACTGATCGCAAAGGGACGGAATTTTCCTAGTGGCGCATGATGCGCGGCCGGCCAGGTTCGATGGGGAAAATCCGGCTGCAACTGGAGGGGGTCTACGGACGAACTCCACGGTAAACTTGTAATCGGGGGCGCACTCAGGCCTTGGCCACTTCAACCACTCCACAGTCCTCGGCGGCGCGCGAGGAGCGTTTCGCGGGGCTCGATTCCGAGTCTCTCATCCGCGCCTTCCGCCTCATGCATACGTCGCGTCGGCTGGATGACCGCGAAGTGGCGCTCAAACGGCAGAACCGTATTTTTTTTCAGATCAGCGGCGCGGGACACGAAGCCGTGCAGGTGGCGGCAGGAATGGTGCTGCGTCCGGCGCATGACTGGTTTTTCCTGTATTATCGCGACCGGGCGCTGTGCCTGACGCTCGGGGTGACGCCGCACGAAATGCTGCAGCAGGCGGTGGGCGCAGCGGAAGATCCGGCGTCGGGCGGGCGGCAGATGCCCTCGCACTGGGGCAACCGCGCCTTAAACATCGTCAGCTCCTCGTCGCCCACCGGCACGCAGTTTCTGCAGGCGGCGGGGGCGGCGGAGGTTTCGCTCGTTCGCGGCCGTGAGGACGGCGCCGTGACGCTGGTCGCGGGCGGCGATGGCGCAACCAGCGAGGGCGAGTTCTGGGAGTCGCTGAACATCGCGTGCCTCAAGCGGCTGCCGCTGCTGTATCTAATCGAAGACAACGGGTACGCGATCTCCGTACCGATCGAATGCCAGACGGCGGGCGGGAACATCTCCAGCCTGGTCTCCGGTTTTCCGGGCCTCTACCGGCAGGAAGTGGACGGCACGGATTTCCTGGCGTCCTACCGGGCGCTGCGCGCCGCGGCGGAATACTGCCGCTCGGGGCAGGGGCCGGCGCTGGTGCACGCGCACGTCATCCGGCCGTATTCCCATTCGCTCTCCGACGATGAGCGCATGTACAAGACGCCGGCCGAGCGCGAAGCCGAGGCGGCGCGCGATCCCGTGATCCAGTTCCCCAAGTTCCTCATCGAAGAGGGCGTGCTCGACCGCCACATGCTGCAGCGGATCGCGCACGAAATCGACGAAGAGGTTCAAGCCGCGACGCAGCAGGCGCTGCGCGACGAGCCGCCGGCGCCCGGATCGGCGATGGTTCATCTGTATTCCGAGACGGTCGACCCGGCCTCGGACCGCTTCGCCGGCGAGCCGGAGTTTCGCGGCGCCCCCATGACCATGGTGGACCTGATCAATGCCACGCTGCGCGAGGAGATGCGGCGCAACCCGGACATCGTGGTGTTCGGCGAGGACGTGGCGGATTGCAGCCGCCCGGAGAATCTGCGCGAGGTAAAGGGGAAGGGCGGCGTCTTCAAGGTAACGGCGGGCCTGCAGAGCGAATTCGGGCCGGAGCGCGCGTTCAATACGCCGCTGGCCGAGGCGGCGATCGTCGGGCGCGCGATCGGCATGGCGCTGCGCGGATTGAAACCGGTCGCGGAGATCCAGTTTTTCGATTACATCTGGCCCGCCATGATGCAGCTTCGCGACGAGCTGGCGACCATGCGGTGGCGCTCCAATGGGCATTTTGCATGCCCGGCGATCGTGCGCGTGCCGATCGGCGGCTATCTCAATGGCGGCGCGGTGTATCACAGCCAGTGCGGCGAGGTCACGTTCACGCACATTCCCGGGCTGCGCGTGATCATGCCTTCGAACGCGCTCGACGCCTGCGGCCTGCTGCGCACGGCGCTGCGCGCGGACGATTCTGTGCTGTTTCTGGAGCACAAGAAGCTCTACCGCGAGCCTTACAACCGCTCGCCGCATCCGGGCGAGGAGTTCACGATCCCGTTCGGCCGCGCGCGGGTGGTGAAACCGGGGAAGAGCGCCACGGTCGTGACGTACGGCGCGCTCGTGCAGAAGGCGCTGGTCGCGGCGGCGCAGATCGAGCGGCGCCGCCCGGAAATCAGCATCGAGATTCTCGACCTGCGCACGCTGGCGCCGTACGATTGGGAGGCCATCCGCACCTCGGTCGAAAAAACCAGCCGCGTGCTGGTGGCGCATGAGGACACGCTCTCGTGGGGATACGGCGCAGAGATCGCGGCGCGCGTCGCGGATGAGCTGTTTGACCGGCTGGATGCGCCGGTGCGGCGCGCCGGCGCGCTGGATACCTGGGTCGGCTACCATCCCCGGCTGGAGGCGGCGATCCTGCCGCAGACCGAGACGCTGCAGGCGGAAATCGAGCGGCTGCTGGCGTATTGAAAGGCGGCATCATGGACGAGCACGAGCTGGATTCGCTGCTGGGTCGCGCGCGGTCCTTCGGAATCAAGGATGCGATCGATGCGGAGACGCGATCGCGGCGCCTCACTGCGTTGGGAGTCGCGCTCTGGGGCAGGACCGGCGCGGATTTGCAGCGGCAATTGACGGCGCGCCATCCGCAGATTCCTGCGGGTTTCACCCTTGACGAGTTCCGGGCGCTCCAACGAATGGCGGAGGCGATCTCCGCGCGTCTCAAGGATGCGCGCGGCGGCTGGCTCTGGTCTTCGCTGACTGCGAAGGATCAAGTCTCGTCCGCAATTTCCGCCGGGACTCGCACGTTCCCGGCGTGGGAAGCGCGCTGCGAGATCCTGCGGCGCGCGATCGAGTATCTGGAAAGCCGCTGAGCGTCACCGGATCGCGGCGAGCGCGGCGGCGAGATCGTTTTCCTCATCCGGCAGCACGGTGCGGAGGTCGAGCAGGACTCGTTCCTCTTCGATGCGGGCGATGACGGGCGGGTCGCCCGCGCGCAGTTGCCGCTCGGCCGCGGCGGCGTCCGGTGTTTCGAGAGCGATCAGCCAGGTTTCGAGCTCCTGCTCGGGCGTCGAACCGCCGCCGATCACCGATTTGCCGGGGACGATTTCCGCGGCGATGCCCGGCAAGCGCGCGAGCAGCCCTTCCGCTCGCTGGTAGATCGCGGCAGGCGTCTGGCGGATCATGGCGAGTGCCGGAATCTCGTCCCAGCGCTCGAGCAGCGTGTGGCGCAGCGTGGTTTCGAGCGCGTGGATGGTCATCTTGTCCACACGCAGCATGCGGAACAGCGGGTTGCGGCGCAGGCGCTCGACAAGCGCGGCATCGCCGGCCAGGATGCCCGCCTGGGGACCGCCCAGGAGCTTATCGCCGCTGAAGGAAACGAGGCTCGCGCCGGCGGAGAGGCTGGCGGCGGCCAGCGGCTCGTCGATGCCGAACGGCCGGAGGTCCGCCATGCATCCGCTGCCCAGGTCTTCGTAGACGGGGATGCCGCGCTCGCGGCCCAGCGCGGCCAGGTCGCGCAGCTCGGGGCGGGCGGTGAAGCCCGTGATACGGAAATTGCTGGGATGGACGCGCAGCAGCAGCCGCGTGCGCTCGTTGATGGCGGAGCGGTAATCGTCCAGATGCGTGCGGTTGGTCGTGCCGACCTCGCGCAGAATCGCGCCGGAGCGCGCCATGATATCGGGAATGCGGAAGCCGTCGCCGATCTCGATCAGCTCGCCGCGCGAGACCACCACTTCGCCGCCCGCCGCGAGCTCGTGCAGAGCCAGAAAAACGGCCGCGGCGTTGTTATTCACAACGATGCCGCGGGCGCCGAGCAGCCGTTCGAGCAGGGGCGCCGCGTGGACATCCCGTTTGCCGCGGCGGCCCTGGGCGAGGTCGTACTCGAGGTTGCAGTAGCCGGGAGGAATGGCGGCGGGCCCGAGCGGCGCGCGTCCGAGGTTGGTATGGAGCACGACGCCGGTGGCATTGATGACGCGCCGCAGGGAGGGCCGGCCGATCTCCGCCAGCGCCGCGCGGATGCGGGGTTCGATCGCGGCCGGCTCCGCGCCTTCGCGCAGCTCGCGGCGGGCGGTGTCGAGCGCCTTGCGGATCTCGGCGACGACGAGCGGGCGCGGGTAACGTTCCAGGACATCGGCGAAGCGATCCAGCAACTCGTAGACGGCCGGCAACTCGCTCAGCCGATTGGTATCTGCCACGTTTCGATGGTACTCCAAGCGGTGAGGTTCCCCGAAGCGGCGGCCCCCGGGCGCTTGTGTTTGGCAGGGGTGACAGATTAGACTAGAGGTTTCGGGGCGTGGCTCAGCCTGGCTAGAGCGCCTGGTTCGGGACCAGGAGGTCGGTGGTTCGAATCCACTCGCCCCGACCAAATTCCTCAAAGACTTACAGACACCAAACAAGGATATCAGGGTCCAAAAAGGGTCCGTTTGTGGACCCTACTCTGACCCGGCTGTTGGATTCCGTTGGTCGCTGTAGCAATGTTTTGATTGACTTGCGGTCCGACGACTTTGACGACCCCTGGGGCCCGTACCAGGAGGTCTGGTCATCTACCCGTGTAACCAGTCTGGTCCGCGAATACCTCTAGAGACTATCACGTTCGCGATGCGAAGGACGACGCGATGCTCCGTGCCATCCGATCGGTTGTGGCAAACTGGTGAGAGAAGGAGCAACAGTATGCGAGCGATCGGCATAGTGGGCGAAATCGATGATGACCACCAGATCCGCGCGGAAGCTCCCCGAGACCTCCCGCCCGGGCGCGTCCATTTGATCGTTGTCCGGCCGGATGAGGATGAGTCAGGCGCCTTCTGGCCGTGGGATGTTTCGCGGGCGTGGAGTGACGACTTAGGTGACGCGCGGCAGGATATTTATACTCTGGCGGACGGCGAGCCCATAGATGCGTCCCGGTGAGATCTTCCTCGCGAGTTTCCCGTTTGGTGATATCGCGGGGATGAAGCTGCGGCCGGTGCTTGTCCTAGCGGGACCGATCGGGCCGATTCCTGAAGTGCTGGTCGCATACATCTCCTCGGTGTTGCCGACGGCATTGATGCCTTCCGATCTGGTTTTGGATCCGGCGCAGGCCGAGTTCCGTTCCACAAATCTGAAGACTGCTTCCGTGCTCCGATTGCACAAGCTGGCCACTATCCATGCCTCGATGATCGCCCGTCATCTCGGCGATTTGCCGGACGCGCAGAAACCAGCCGTCGCTGCGAAGTTGCGCGACCTGCTGGCCGCCTGGTAATCGGAGAATCGCTCACTTCGAGCGTACGAATAGCTTGGGGCCAACTGGTATTGAGTAACCTCTCACCGAAGTGACGCCCTGATCCTCTCCGCCGGCGAATGCAGGCAGGAGGGGAAAGAGCCTGGATCACGCTCTCTTGGACAACCTCAGTCGCCCGATGTGGATGGCTTCGAGAATGACCAGCACGACGATTGCGTAGAAAGCGATTGACAATACGAGTGATTCCAACATCGCGGTGATCAACGCTCGCGCAGAGTGATCTCACGGTACGACCGCCCGCTCGATAATCAGGCGGGGAGGAGCAGCAACAACATCGCCGATTCATCGCCCCTGCTCCAAGCGCTTGAGGCGGACAGATCACATGCTACCAACAGTTAGTCCGGGCACCCCCTTTCGTTGCGCCGCGGAATCTGCTAGGCTCCAGCAAAACGGTAGCTGCGACTTGCGCCATCCGGGGCGAGGAGTCGCACGCCAAACAATTGGGCCGCGTTCGAGGGGAGGCGAAATGAGCACTGTCCTTAGCGGCGCACCTCCGGTCACCGATCCGCTTCCGCTGGAAGCGGAAGCCAAACCGCCGTATCCCGGCATCCCGACGACATCCGACGGCGCCGGAATGGTGGTTTGGGTCGAAACCCACATCACACAAGGGGCTTGCGCTTATCCCATTACTTCGTCCACCACCATGGGTGGCGGCTATCAGGTCGAGGTAGCCAACGGCAAGCGGAATCTCTGGGGCGACGAACTGGCCTTCATCGAGCCGGAATCCGAGCACAGCGCGGCGAGCACCTGCGAAGGATTCGCCGTCGCCGGCGGACGCGTCACCAATTTCACCTCCGGCCAGGGCCTCATCCTCATGAAAGAGGTGCTGTACACCATCTCGGGCAAACGGCTCCCGATCGTCTTTCATATCGGCGCCCGCGCGCTGACGTCGCATTCGCTGAACGTCCATGCCGGTCATGACGACGTGGTCGGCGTCGCCGATTGCGGCTGGGGAGTGCTCTACGCGCGCAACGCGCAGGAGGCCGGCGATTTCGCGCTGATCGCTCGCCGCGTAGCGGAGGAGACGGAAACCCCGTTCCTCAACGTGCAGGACGGCTTCCTCACGACCCACACGATCGAAAACGTCCGGCTGCCCGAGCCCGACCTGATGAAAGCATTCGTCGGCCCGCCCGCCGAGCGGGTTCGCAACCTCATGGATCCGCAAATCCCTCTCATGTCCGGCGTGGTCCAGAACCAGGACAGCTACATGAAGGGCAAGACCGCCCAGCGCCGCTACTACGAGCGCGTCCTGCCGGTCCTGAAAGACGTGATGCGTGAATTCGGGGCGCTCACCGGGCGGCACTACGGCGCGGTCATGCCGTACCGGCTGGCGGACGCGGATTATGCCCTGGTCGGCTCCGGCTGCATGATGGAAACCGCCCAGGCCGCGGTGGATTACATGCGGCAGCGCATGGGCCTCAAGGTCGGCGTGCTGCACATCACCTGCTTCCGGCCTTTCCCCTCCGTGGAAATCGTCGAGGCGCTCCAACACGTCAAGGCGGTCTCGGTGCTCGAACGGCTGGATATCCCGATGATGCAGTCCAATCCCCAGCTTTGCGAAATCAAAGCGGCGTTCACGGATGCCCTCACCGGCGTGCCCGGCTATCCGGCCATCACCCGGCTGCCGAAATTCACCGGCGGCTCGGCGGGCCTCGGCAGCCGCGACGTGCGGGCCGGAGACTTCATCGCCGTGGTCGAGAACATGCGCAGCGCCCATCCGCGGCAATACTACTCCGTCGGCATCAAGCACGAGACGGCGCTCGAAGTGAGCGTCGATCCCGACGTCCGCTCGCCGGGATCCTTTTCCATGCGCGGGCACTCGGTCGGCGGTTACGGCTCGGTCACGACCAACAAAGTCATCGCGACGATTGCCGGGGAAGTATTCGGCATGGATGTCCAGGCCTACCCGAAGTACGGTTCGGAAAAGAAAGGCCTGCCGACGACGTATTACCTGACCATCGCGCGCCAGCATATCCGGGTGCACTCGGAGCTGGAGCACGTCGAATTCGTGGCGCTGAACGACGTGAACGCCTTCAATCTGGAAAATCCGCTCGCCGGCCTCTCGCAGAAGGGCATTCTGTTCGCGCAGAGCCAATACCGCGAGCCGGCAGCCATCTGGAATTCGATTCCGGCGTGGGCCCGTAAGACGCTAGCGGAAAAGAATGCCCGCGTCTACGCGCTCGACACGGTCGCCATCGCCAAGGACGTCTCCTCGCGCGCCGACCTCCAGCAGCGCATGCAGGGCATCGTGCTCCTGGGCGTGTTTCTGCGCGTCACGCCCTTCCAGCACGAGCTGGCGCTCAGCCGGGAGGAAGTCTTTCGCGGCGTGGAAAAATCGCTGCGCAAGTATTTCGGCAAGCGCGGCGACCGCGTGGTGCAGGACAATCTGCTGGCCGTGCAGCGCGGGTATGACGAGGTCATCGAGGTGCCGCGCGAGGTCATGCTGTCCACGGCATCGTCGGATAGGAGCAATGGAGCGCTGCGCATAATGCAGGGAGGGATCTCATGAGCGCGATCGCATGGGAAACGCGAATGGCGGACATCACGGCCAACGTGGTGGATATCGCCGATTTCAACGAGCGCGTCGTGGGCGCGTACAATACCGGCCTGGCGGAGCGCGGCCTGCCCGCCGATGCCATGACGGCGCGCAGCGTCGTGCCCGCCGGAACCGGAGCCTTGCGCGACTTCAGTTACATCGCGCCGGACATCCCGGAATTCATCGCGGCGAACTGCGTCGGCTGCATGGAGTGCGTCACGGAGTGCCCCGATACCGCCATTCTCGGAAAGGTGGCCGAGCCGGCGGTGCTCGAAGAGCGCCTGGCGGCCATCCCGGATGAGTCGCTGCGCAAAGAGATGGCGGCGCAGTGGACCGTCACCAACAAGTACTTCACGGTCCTCGAAAAGAAGGGCCAGGGCGGCGGCAAGTTCGGCATCTTCATCGACCCTACGAAATGCAAGGGCTGCGCCGAGTGCGTCGATGCCTGCGGCGACCACAACGCGCTCCGCATGGTCCGCAAGAATGACGAGAACATGCGCTCCATCCGCGGCTGGTTCGATTTCTACAAATCCATGCCGGAGACGCCGGCGCGCTTCATCAATGAGAAGGCGCTGGCGGATATGATGCTGGCCGAGCGCTCGTTGCTCTACGTCGGCGGCGCGGGTTCCTGCATGGGGTGTGGCGAAGCCACGGCCCTCCGCATGATGCTCGCCGCCACCGGGTTCCTTTACGGCCAGGAGAATGTCGGCATCGTCGCGGCCACGGGCTGCAACACGGTGTACACGTCCACGTATCCGTATAATCCCTATCTGGTCTCCTGGACGAACTCCCTGTTCGAGAACGCTCCGGCCGATGCCATGGGCGTGCGCGCACGGTGGGATCAGCAGGGTTGGCACGCAAAGCGCCTGTGGATTGTCGGGGGCGACGGCGCCATGCTCGATATCGGCTTCCAGTCGCTCTCCCGTATGCTCGCCTCCGGCGCCGATATCAAGGTCCTCGTGCTGGACACGCAGGTGTACTCCAACACGGGCGGCCAGAGCTCGACCAGCTCGTTCAAAGGCCAGGATGCCAAGATGAGCTTTCACGGGTCGGCGATTCAGGGCAAGAAGGAGAATCGCAAGGAACTGGGCAACATCTGCATGATGCACAAGGACGTGTACGTGGCCCAGACCACCTGCGCGCACATGAACCACTTCTACAAAGCGATCATGGAGGCGAACCAGTTTCACGGGCCGGCCATCGTCAACGTCTTCACCACCTGCCAGCCCGAGCATGGCGTGGGCGACAACATGGCCGAGCACCAGGCGAAGCTGGCCGCCGATTCACGCAGCTTCCCACTGTTTATTTACGACCCGCGCAAGGGTCCGCGCATCAAGGACCGCCTCAGTCTGGTCGGCAATCCGAACGTCAAGGACGACTGGTATACGAACCCGAAGACCGGCGAGCCGGTCGATTTCATCACGTTTGCGCGATCGGAGGGCCGGTTTGCGAAGCATTTCGATAAGGACGGCAATCCGTCGGAGACGCTCCTGGCCACGAAGCAGGAGCGGCTGGAGAACTGGCACTTATTGCAGGAATTGGCCGGTATCCGGTAGACAAGCCATAGGGAGCCGGAAATGATCTCGTTGGATGACCTCGCCCAGTTAGCCGAGGACCTCCGAAAACGGGGCCTCGATGCCGCTCACGAGTTCCTTTACGGGCCGCGCGGCTGGATTGAAGGACTCGAAATCGGAGACGATTTCTTCCCGCTCTGGGAGCTCGGGCTTCCCGAGAACTCGGACGCCCTGGAACGCGCCGATTTCGCCACCATCAAGCAGCGGCGGCGTTCCGATTGGAGCATGGAAGCGCCGCCGAAACTGAGCTCCGCAATGTCATAGAAGCGGAGTATACAACCTCGCAAGCAACCGCCACGGAACTCGAACGCCCCGGCGGTGTGCCACTAATGAGAATCGGCCTGCGAGCCAAGCACGGACCCAACCCGGAGCCCGGCTCCAGGTCGCCTGCAATCGGGTACACTGGCCAGAGCATGCGCGCGCGCTCGTCGATGCAGAGAGCCTGGCTCGTTTGGCATATGGCGCTGGGCATCGTCGGATGCGCGGCTGCTCCCTTGCCAGCCGTTCCGGCATTGGGCCATACCGGCGGCCGGATCGTCTATGGCGCACGCGCCGAACCCAAGACGCTGAACCCCATTTTCGCCAACGACGCGCCCTCGCGCGAAGTCATCAGCGCGCTGACAGCGGACCTGATCCATATCAATCGCGCCACGCTCCAGACCGAGTTGGCGCTCGCGAAGTCCTGCAAAATCTCTCCGGATGGGCTCCGCTACGACCTCGAATTGCGCGAGGGCCTGCGCTTTTCCGACGGCCGCCCGTTCGATGCCGACGACGTCATCTTCACGTTCCAAGTGGTTCTCGACCCCGCCGTCGATTCCCCGCAGCGAAGCCTGTGGGTGCTCGATGGCAAGCCCATCGCCGTGCGGAAGCTGGACCGCTACCGGGTCCGGTTCGACCTGCCGCGGCCCGATGCGGTCGGGCTGCGGATCTTCGATGGCGTGCCCATGCTGCCGCGGCACCTGCTCGAGCCGTATTACCGGCAGGGCAAGCTGGCGTCCGCGTGGACGCTTCAGACACCCGCGGCGGAAATCGCGGGCCTCGGACCGTTCCGGCTGAGGTCGTATACGCCGGGCCAGCGTATGGTTTTGGAACGCAACCCGTACTACTGGAAGACGGACGCCGCGGGCAATCGCCTGCCCTACCTTTCGGAACTGGTCTTCGATTTTGCGGGCGACGCGGACCTGCAGTTCCTGCGCTTCCGTGGCGGGGAATCCGATCTGATCGGCCGCGTCGCGGCGAAGGATTACGCGGCTCTCCAGCGCGACAGCGGCGCGGGCCGATTCGCTCTGCGGGATGCCGGCCCCGGCTTCGAATACAACTTCCTGCTCTTTAATCTCACGAGCGCGGCGGACCCCCATGCCCCCTGGCAGCGCGTCCGCTTCCGGCAGGCGATTTCGGCCGCGGTGGACCGCGACGCTATCGTCAAGCTGGTCTACAAGGGCTACGCCACCGCGTTGGCTTCTCCCGTGCCGGCCGGCAACCGCCTGTGGATCGACCGGACCCTCGCGCCCCAACCCCGCGCCGTGGAACGCGCCCGGGCCCTGCTGCAAGCCGACGGCTTCCAGTGGTCCCGCGGCGGCATCCTGCAGGATCCCGAGGGCCGTAAAGTCGAATTCACCATCCTCGTGAGCGCCAGCAACCCGGAGCGGGCCCAGGCCGCCACGCTGATCCAGGCCGACCTGCAAGCGCTCGGCATCGAGGCGCAGGTGGCGCCGCTCGAGTTTCGCAGCCTGGTGGACCGCGTTCTGCGCACTCATCAATACGACGCCTGCATCTTTGCCCTGAGCAGCTCGGATGCCGACCCGAACGCCGATCTCCAGGTCTGGCTCTCAAGTGCCTCCATGCATCTCTGGAATCCGGAACAGAAGAGCCCCGCCACGCCGTGGGAAGCGGAAATCGACGCCCTAATGCGCCGCCAGATGACCGTGACCGCGTTTGCGGAGCGCAAGCGGCTTTTCGACCGCGTGCAGGAGATCGCCGCCGGACAACTGCCGGTCATTCCACTGGTGAGCCCGCACGTTCTGGCCGCGGCTCGACAGGACATTGGCAATTTTGACCCGGCGCCGATCGAGCCATTCGCGTTGTCGAATGTCGAGTACCTCTATCGCGAAACCGCAGCCACCGAACGCCGCTGAGCCGCCTCACCGGCCCACGAGAACGAACGGCGCCCAGTGATACGGGTGCGGATGCGCCTCGCGAAATTCCCGCATGGCGGCCTGCAGCGCCGTGGCGGGATCGCCGGGTTCGTCAGTCCCATAGTGGGCGTAAAACGATTTCATGAACGCCGCCGTGCTGCGATCCTGCACGTCCCAAAGCGTGAGCAGAAGCGACCGCGCTCCGGCGTTCAGGAAGCCGCGAACCAGGCCGAGTTGCTCATCCCCGCCGGAGACCACGCTCAGCCCCGTACTGCAGCCGCTCAGGACCGCGAGATCCACGGGCAGCTCCATTTCGTACAAGTCGTACAGCGTCAGGTAGCCGTCACCGAGGCGGATGGCGGAAAACATCGGCTGATCCTGCCGGAAATAGCCGTGTGTCGCAATGTGCAGGATGCGGCTCCGCGGTCCGCGCTCCATCAGGACCTGGCGCGAGGCGCTCTCGCCGAGGAACAGTTCCGAGCGTGGCAGAATCGACGCGATCGCAGCAACCTCATCGCGAATGAACGGCGCCCTGGAATCGGGGATTCCCAAAACCAGCGCGCCGCGTCCCGCCGCCTGTTTCCGCGCGCCGGCTTGCACGCAGAGCGCGTAAACGCTGGCGCTCGGGGCATAGCTGATCGCGAAACGGTCCACCAGATATCGTTCGCCATCGTAAAGCGCGTGCAGCGGAACGTAGTGCAGAAAATCGTGCGGCACCAGCACCAGGCGCCGGCCCTTCAGCATGCCTTCCACCGGCCCGATCAGTTGCCGGTAGAGTTCGCCGAGGTGGTGGCGCGCCGGCGCCATCAGCGCATCCGGCCGCGGCGCGCCATCCGCCATGCGCGCCTTCAGCATCTGAAATTGCAGCAGCCGGCTCGCTTCGCGCAGCCTCGGCATGCGGGAGATCGGCTTCACCTCCAGCGAAGATGCCGTCACAGCCGCCGCGATCCATTCCTCTCCGCTGCGGAAATATTCGAGCAGCACGGTATCCCGGCCGAGTGCCGCCCGGATCCCATCCAGCATCAACAGGCGGGAATCGGGGATTCCGGCTCTCTCGGATTCCTCCGGCGTCGCGTCGCGAAGCGCTTGCATCAGCTTCTTTTCGATCGCTCCCGCCTGCTGCCGGAGTCCGGCGATGCGCTCGACGGCAGGCTTCGCCTCGCTGGCTTCCTCGCTTTCGATCCGGTGATAGTACCAGTAAAGCTCCCGCTTGAGATCCTGGATTTTCGAGGCCGGTTCGAGCGCGGTGGAGCGCTGTCCGGCCGGACGGCTCGCCGCCAGAAGGTCCCGCAGACTTCTTGCTTTGGCCTGCTCCATGCAGGCGAACGTCTCTTCCGGCCGTGAACCGGCATCGCCCAGGTAGATCCGAACGAGGCTCTCGTAGATCTCCACCTTGCTCTTCATGAAGGCGATCTTCAGTTCGTCCCCGCGGAGAATGCTGCGGAGCGATTCCGCCTCGGCGCACGCCGCCTCGTAGTGGCGCCGCGCCTTCGCGAACCGGCGCCCGGTCTCCACAATCGCGCCCGCCAGCAACCGCGCCTGCCAGGCAAGATGAGGCGCCTCCACATGCCGCAGCCGGGCCAGCGCCGAAGCGGCGTGAGCGCGCGCCTGCTCCTGGCGCCCGCTACGAATGGCGATCCGGGCCGCGAGCAGCTCGCAGAGGATCTCCTTCGTCGGCATTTGGAGCGTCCGGAAGCAGCCGAGTGCGGCGGCGCACAGCGCCGCGGCCTCGGAAAGCCGGCCCGCCTCGAAGAGCACCAGTGCCTGGTAGAGGTCGAGCAGGGACGGCCACACCGCATTCCCTTCCCGGACAAAGATCTCCCGCGCCTTGCCGAATCGCTCCAGCGAGCGCCCGGTCCGGCCCAGACGCCCTTCCGCGATCGCCAGATTCGCCAGGGACTTGGCCAATTCGTACGGCGCCGCGAGTTCCTCAAAACCGGCCAAGGCCTGCGCCGCGGCCTCGCCGGCATCGTCATTCATGTTCAGTTCGAGGTAAATCTCGGACTGGTCCATGTGGCAGAGCGCCGCATGGTACCGGTCGCCGCTCTCTTCCGCCAGTTTGCGCGCGTCGCGCAGCATCGTGAGCGCGCGGGTGTAGTCGCCCCGGAAATAATGCAGGTAGGCGATGTTGTAATCGGCCTGCGCCACCAGAGCGGGCATGTCATGTTCGCGGAAAAAGGCGATGGCCTCGGCATACGTCGCCAGAGCGCGCGGGAAATCGTTCAGCACGATCAGGCAAACCGACATGTTGTGCAGCGCGACGCCGATCCCCTCGGTATCCTGGTGCTGCAGCAGTTGCCGGTACGCTCGCTCGTAGCTTTCGAAGGCCTCCGCGAAGCGGTCCTGCCGGTGTAGGATATTAGCAACGTTCAGGTCGAGGCGCGCCAGCCGCAGCCCGTCTCCGGTTTCCTGAAAGATCCTGCGGGCGCGCTCCGCGCCTTCGATCGCGCGCTGATATTCGCCCAGGCGGATTAACGGCTGGATGGCAGAGCTGAGCGTTCGCCCCAGCTCCGTGGTGTCTCCGAGTTCCTCGAACAGCTTGGCGGCGCAGTCGTACCATTCAATCGCCGGCCGGTTCTGGTTCAGGAACCACGAGGCGTTGGCCTTGGCGCGGAGCGCCCGCGCACGGCTGCGGGCATCGTCGAGGCGGCCCGCGAGTTCCAGCGCCGCGTCCGCCAGATGCATGCTCTCGATCGCGTTGACGCGGAGCCGCTCGCGCGCGGCATCCGTCAACCGGATCACCACGGCCGGATCGAGCAGTTCCGGATGCCGGTCGAGCACCTCTCCCAGAGCGGCCTCATCCGGGCAGCGCGCCAGCGCCGCGATGACTTCGGGGGCCAAACCGGGAGCGGCGCTCATGGGGAGGCGAACCCGGCCCGTTCCAGATGCTTGCGCAGGCGCTCCAGGCACTTCCTGCGCGTAAAGCCGATGGAGCTCTCCGCGATCCCCAGTTGCGCCGCGACCTCGGCATACGGCCGCGTGGGATTCTCGTAGAACAGCATGCGGATCAGCTCCCGGCACTGCGGCGATGCGAAGTAAATGCCTTCGCGCAGGATCTGCTCGCGCCGCGAC
>DATGMB010000313.1:0-8022 GCA_035293845.1 Bryobacteraceae bacterium | reverse complement strand
CTTCTGCACGTCCGAGGCCTGCACGCCATTGAGCGCGGAGAGATCGAACCGGATCAGTCCCTGGTTCTGCGTCGTGCCGGCGCCGGGGCCGACCAGCACGCTGGCCAGCGCGCCGAAGTTCGTCGAAGCGTTGCTTCCGCTTTGAATGTAGGTGTCTCCCGAAACTACCGGTCCCTGCGCGTGGGCGATGTGCGCCGCGAGCGCCAGGGTGAGGGAGACGCCGAGGCGTTTCATCGTGTGGGGCATTCGATTCCTCCAGTTTTCGTTCCGGGCCGGGTTAGTCAAAACCGTTTCCGCGCGAGCAGCAGCGCCACGCCCGCCAGCGTCAGGACAAACGATGCCGGTTCGGGAACCTCCGCGGCGCTAAGCGGACCCGCGGCAACCGGAGCCGAGATGGTGAGCGCCCAGTTGGCGGTGCGCTGCGCGCCGCCCGGGCCGTCATAGAATCCGCCGGACAAATCATTGTTGAAGGGCGGGTTGGCGGTGAAATTGCCGTTGCCGGCCTCGGTGAAGCCTTCACTCAGGTTTCCGTTATCGCCGGCGGCGACCGGGAAATTATCGTACTCGGTGAGGGCGATCATGTACTGCGCGCCGGCCGCCGATACCCACTGCAGGGTGGCATCGCTCTCGGGGGTGTTATTGAAGCCCGCGTCGTCGAACAGAAACTGGCCGCTCGAATCGAACAAGCTGAGAATCGGGGAAAAGCCGCCGGCGGCGTAGGAAGTCGTCGAGACGGTCACCTGGCCGCCGTTCTGCACGGTATAGGTGAAGAGCTGGACGTTATCGTCCGCGCTGAAAACGCCCGAGAAGTTGACGGTGCCTCCCCAGGCCGGAACCGCTATTGCGGTCAGCGTCAGGCAATACAGAATCGGTGTTCGCATACAAACGGCTCCAATGGCGCGGGAATTACTCATTGACTGTACTATAGCTTTCGGTACCGAGTACATCGAAAGATGGAGTATGGACGGGCTGTAGCACCCCTTTCGGTACTAGAGCTTCCCTAAAGCCTGGCAGCGGGAAGCTATACTGGCCTTCCGCATGAAATCAATTTGGGATAGACGCCTTAGTACTTTTGTTACTATTCTTATAGTCGTCCTGAACGCGGCGGCCTTGTGGCCGGAACTCTCGATCAGCCGCGTTGACCTCAACGACAACGTCTTTCACTTCACGCTGATCGAGCGGATCGCCGATGCCGTGCAGCACGGGCAGAACCCCCTGGACTGCTGGTCGCCGGAATGGTCCTTCGGATTCCCGGTGCTGCGGATCTATCAGCCGCTGGCGCACCTCCTGGTGGTAGGCGCGTGGCTTGCCCTGGGGAAAGCCGTCCCGCTGCTGACCGTATTTGTCTGGGCACGGTTTCTCTCCCTGGCGCTCCTGCCTCTCAGCTTTTTCGCGGCGGCGCGGCTGATCGGTCTTCGCCGTCCGGCCGCCTGTGCCGCGGCATTACTCGCGCCGCTGGTCTCGACGAATTTCCTGTACGGCATCGAATACGGCAGCTTCGCGTGGGCCGGCAGCGGCCTCTATCCACAGGCGGTGGCCGCGCACCTGATGCTGCTGGCTCTCGGCTTCGGGTTTCAGGCGGTGCGCACGGGGCGGCGCGTGATCGCCGCCGGGGTGCTCGTGGGCCTCACGCTCGCCTGCCACCTCATCTACGGCTACATGGCGGCGGTCAGCCTGCTGCTGCTGGCGCTGCTGCCGGATGCGGGTATTCCGCGCATCCGCCGGCTCGGCCGGACGCTGGCGGTGGGGGCGACGGCGCTGGCGGTCTCGGCGTTCCAATTGCTGCCGCTCGTCGAGGATGCCGGGCTGATCAACCACAGCCGTTGGGAGCCGGTCTGGAAGTGGGATTCCTTAGGGGCCGGACAGGTGCTGCGATGGCTGTTCACGGGCGAGCTCCTGGACCACGGCCGCCTTCCGGTGCTCACGGTGCTGGCGGCCGCCGGGGTGGCGGTGTGGGCGTGGCGAAAATTCCGCGGCGAGACCGATCCGGCGGGCGCCTTTGCCGCGGCGGGGGCGGCATTCTGGATCCTCCTGTATTTCGGGCGGCCGTTCTGGGGGCCGGCGCTGCTCGTGCTCGGCGCCGCCGAAGACATGCACCTGCATCGCGTGATCGGCGGAGCGCAGGTGTTCCTGGTGCTGCTGGCCGGGATCGCGCTGGGCGCGCTCTGGAATTCGCGGCGGCCGCGCGGGTGGATTGCCGCCGCGGTCACGATCCTGCTGCTCTACCCCATGGTCCGCGAGCGCGCACGCTTCCTGGCGAACGACGCAGCATGGGGCCGCCGGAACCTTGCGGCGTATGCCACGGCGAAGCCGGATCTCGATGCCGCGCTGGCCGCGGCGCGCGCCGAGGGCGGCCGCGTCTACGCGGGCCTGGCGGCCGGGTGGGGCGGATCGTTCAAGATCGGCGACGTCCCCGTGTACGCCTTCCTCAGCACCGCGCGGTTGCCCGCAGTGGATTTTCTCTACCACTCGATGGCGCTGACCGGCGATCTCATGCTGCGGTTCAATGACTGGAACCTGGCGCACTACCGGCTGTTCAACATCCGGAGCGTGATTTTGCCGGGGCAGATGAGCATGTCCGCGCCGGTGTTTCCGCCGCGGGGCCGCTTCGGGAACCTGCAGGTGTTCGGCGCGCCGGGCGGCGGGTATTTCGATGTGGTCGATGCGGCGGCGGCGGTCAAGACCACGCGCCGCAATTTTTACGACGTCAACGACCGCTGGCTGGCGAGTCCCTGGGTGGCGCGGCGCGAGCACCTGCTGCTCGATTGGGACGGCAGGGCGCCCGCGGGCATGCAGCGTATCGCACCCGATGCCCCGCTGCCCTTCGAGATTTCGGGCGCTCCCGAGCCCGGCGCGGTGATGGGGGAGCGGCAGTCCGGCGAGACCTACGCGGCGGATTGCGAAGTCCTCCGGCCGGCCTACGTGCTGTTCAAAATGACCTGGCATCCCAACTGGAAGGCGTACGTGGATGGCGCGGCGCGGCCGGTGGCGATGCTCTCGCCGGGGTTCGCGGCGGTAGCGGTCGAGCCGGGGCGCCATCGCGTGGAATTCCGCTATGAGCCGGGCTGGAGCAAGCCGGTGCTGGCGGCTGCAGGCCTGCTCGTGGCGGCGCTGGCCGGCTGGCTGAGACGCCGCGGCATCGTGGCCCCGGCTCTCATGCGATTGCCGGAGCGCGTCCCGGAGGGGCTGCGGATCGCGGCCGGTATCGCGCTGCTCGCCGCGCCCGTGGTACTGCCTCTCCTGACTTCCAGCGTGCTGGCCGGGCACGACGCGTTCGAATATTTTCCGCGCGTCATCGAGGCGCATCGCAACGTCACGAATGGAATCGTCCTTTTCCGCTGGGCGCCGGACCTCAGCCACGGCTATGGCCAGCCACTGTTCATCTTCCGGCCGCCGCTGTTCTATTGGATGGCGGAATTGTGGAAGTTGGCGGGGTTTGACGTCATCACTGCCGTCAACCTCGCGTGCGCGCTGCTCGTGCTGGCCGCGGCTGCCGCGATCTTCCGTCTGGGGCGGTTGTACTTCGGCGAAAGCGGCGGCTGGCTGGCCGCGGCGGCTTATCTTTACGCGCCGTACTTCGCGGTCGACCTCTACGTGCGGTCGGCGCTCGAAGAGTTCGCGGCATTTCCGCTCTTCGCGCTGGCGCTTTACGGATTTGGCGCGTGGGCGCTGGAGCGCCGGCGGCGGGATTGGGTGGTGGGCGCCTGCGCGCAGGCCGCGCTGCTGTGCTGCCACTTCCCCGCTGCGCTGCTGTTCACGCCGCTGCTCCTCGCATTTCTCGGGCTTACGGCGTGGCATGAGCGCTCGTGGCGGGTTTTCGCCGCGCAGGCGGCCGGCCTGGGTGCGGCGCTGGGACTGAGCGCCTGGTCATGGCTTCCCGCGCTCGCGGAGAAGCAGTACGTCGGGATGCAGCGTCTGCTGGCGGGTTTCCGGTATGCCGACCATCTCGTTTACCTGCACCAGCTCTTCGACTGGAAGTGGGGCTACGGCCTTTCCGTCCCGGGGCCGGACGACGGCATGTCTTTCTCGCTCGGCTGGAGCCACGTGCTGGTCGCAGCCGGGGCTTGGATTTGGATTTCGCGCCGGCGCAAGCACCCCGGCCGGAGCGTCGCGCAGTTTTTCGGCGCGGCGGGCGTGCTGCTGAGCTTCCTCATGCTGGAGGATGCCGTCTGGCTATGGGACCACCTTCCGCTACTGGCTTACGTGGAGTTTCCGTGGCGGCTGCTGAGCGTGGCGGCGCTGTGCTTTGCGATGCTGGCTGCGGCGCTCGGGCCGGCGCTCGATGCGCTCGGCCGCTGGCGGCGGCCCGCTCTGGCGGCGGCGCTCGCGCTGCTGATCGTGCCCAACCTGTTCCATCTGGCGCCCCCGCGAGTGGCCGATGTCGATCTGGCCCTGTGGACACCCGCGCGCCTGGCTTCCAGCGGGTACGAGAGCACGACGCTCGCGGAAGTGGCCCCACGGACGGCGCAATTCTTGCCGGCCGCCGGCATGCCCTCCGGGGCCGCGGCCGGCGACGCCCAGGTGCGGGACACGTGGCGCGGGCCGTTCGATTATCGGGGGACGGTCGCTGCCCCGCACCCCAGCATGATCCGGCTGCCGTACGCGTGGTATCCCGGATGGCAGTTGCGGATCGACGGACGTCCGGCCGCGGCGGCGGCTGCTGCCGGAAGCGGGCTGATCGTTTTCCCGGTGCTTGCGGGCGCGCATGAGATCGAACTTCGCTTCGGCCGCACCTGGGACCGCGGCCTGGGTGAAGCGATCAGTCTGTTTACGGCGATTGCGCTGGCGGCCGCCAGCCGGCGGCGAGCCGGCGAACGCATGCGGGCGGCGGCCGCGGCCTGACGGGCTGCGGCGCATTTTACGCTTGGCTGCCGTGGTTGACCAGGCTCCCGGCGCGCGCCTCGCGGGGCCCATTATCCGCGTGTTCCGAAGGCGGCGCAAGTTGTCTCGCGACGAGCTATTGCGCGGCGGCTTCCACCGTCGCGGAACGGCCGCTCTCGTTGCCGGCGTGGTCGATGGCCGTGATCGCATAGCGGTACGTCTTACCGGCTTCGACGGCGTGGTCCGAAAATGCCGGCACGAGTCCGACGTCGGCGAGCTTTTGGAAATCGGCGCCGGGGGCGGCGCGGTAGACGCGGTAGCCGGCGAGGTCGGGCTCGGAATTGGCGTCCCAGGAAAGCTCGATCGATCCGGGAGCGGCGACGGCACGCAGACCGCGAGGGGCGACGGGCGGGAAGATGTCCTTCGGGGTGACGCTGACCGGCTCGGAGAGCTCGCTCTGCGCGGTGCGGCCCTCGCCCAAATCGAGCACGCGCTGCACCAGATAGGTGTAGGTTTTGTCGAATTCGGCGGTGCGGTCGAGGTATTGATTCTGGTCCGTGGAGCCGAGCGGCAGGAAATCGGTGGCGGGCGCGGCGCGGCGCAGGACGATGAAATTTGCCGGCGCGCCGGCGGGACCGGGCTGCCACGTGAGCCGGACGCCTTCGGCCGTGCTCTCCGCCTTCAGGCCGGCGGGCTGCGGCGGCGGCGGCACGACCGTGAGGTTGACGAAGTTCGACCAGGCGCTTTCCTTGCCGTTCGAGCCGATGGCGCGCACCGCGAGGGTGACGTCGCGGCCGGTCCACGGAGCCGACGGGGTTTCGATTTCGGCGAGGCCGTTGTGGACGGCCGGCGGCGGCAACTCGCGCGCGGCCGCGGCCCAGGCCTCAGTGCTGAACGGCGTGACCGCGGCGCCGATGCGGAGGTCGAACCGCAACGGGGGCTTGAGGAGTCTGCCTTCCGTTGTCGTGCCGGCCGGCGTGAAGTGAACGATGATGCGGCTGCCCCGCTGCACCGCGGTGAGGTCCGTGACTGCGGTGGGAATGTTGGCGAGGGGAGGAAGCGGGCTGCCTACATAGCCGCAGCCCTGCGCCAGGAGCCCGGCGACCATGACCAGGCCCAATACGCAAAGCACGCGAGATTGGGGATTGGGGATTGGGGATGATGGAGCCGGGTGCCGATTTCCCGACCTCCAATCCCCAACCCCCAAGCCCCTTGCCACTACTGAGCCACCACCAGTACGTGAGCGGGCGAGCAGGCGGTGTT
Source organism: Bryobacteraceae bacterium (assembly GCA_035293845.1). Classification (GTDB taxonomy): domain Bacteria; phylum Acidobacteriota; class Terriglobia; order Bryobacterales; family Bryobacteraceae; genus DATGMB01. The sequence continues at coordinate 1,938 of DATGMB010000313.1, read as the reverse complement.
GCCGCCCGTAGTGGCGCAAACGAACAGCGGGACGGAGCCGGGTGCGAGATCGGCCGGAACGGCTACGTTGACCTGCTGCACGCCCGGAACGCCGGGAGCGGCGCCGGCGTAGGCGGGGACGAGGCCCTGCCGGTCGGCGATCTGGACGGATACGGTGGCGCCATCCGGAATGCCGGTGGTCCAGATGCTGACGTAACTTCCGGCAGCGGTTCCGGAACCGGATGCGTTCACGCTATAGTCCTCGTTCAACACGCCATTCGAGAATATAGCAGGCCACGCTGGAGCCAGGATGACGGTTTGCGGCGCGCTGCTCACGCCATCGACCGTAACCACCATGGTCGAGGAGCCCTTGCCGGCGAGCGCGGCCGGCACCTGAAAGTTGATCTGCGTGGCTCCGGTGTAGAGCAGGGTGGCGGGGTGGCCGTCGAACGTCACGGCCACCGACTTGCCGCTCAGGTTCGAGCCAATCGCGGTGCCGAGCGAGCCGGCCACCAGCGGGGTCTGATCGAACGTGGCGGCGTTGACGATTTTGGAGATCGTCACCGAAGGTGTTGCGGTGGAACCGGAGCCCGAGCCTGAGCCGGAGCCGGTTGAGCTGGAGCCCGAGCCGGAACTGGTCGGCGCGGGCGAAACCGTCAGGGTGACGGGCAGAGTAGCGGAGCCCGCCAGCGCGCCGGCATCGACCACGATGTTCGCCTGGTAGGTCCCGGCGGCCAGGTTCTTCGGATTGGCGTAGACGCGGATGGACGCGTTGTTGACGCCGGATGTGTTGTCCAGGCTGAGCCAGCCGGAGCCGGTCGTGTACTGGATACTCGCCGTCCAGGTCATTTGTCCGGCGCCGGCGTTCTGGATGGGGATATAGCCCGGGTCGCTGGTCATCGCGCCGCCGGCCACACCGGTGAGCGTGATCGGGTTCGGCAGGACGGAGAGTTTGGGGAAGTAATTCGCCGAGCAATCGCCCAGAGCGGCGCAGTCGCCGCCGGGCTGGACCGCGGCGAAGCGAGGAATGGGAGCGCTGGCCGAAGCGGTCGATACGGTCGAAACCGGGGCGAACATGACGGATTCGCCGGCGGTGGCGGGCCCCGAATTGGCGGGGAGACCGATGAAGGTCGGAATCTGCGCGCTTTCCCGTATGTTCGGGCTCGCGTCGACTACCTCATAGACGACGAACCCGGAGCCGTTGGTCAATGGGACTTGGCTGACGGAGTTGAGCAGGATCGGTCCGTTGCCGGTGGGCGCGGAAACCGTATAGCCGGAGCCGGTTGCGTCGGCGTACGGGACGCGGACCAGGAGCAGCGTGCCGCTGCCGGGGACGTATTGCCCGACGGCTTGAGGCGTCCCGAGATCGCCGGCGGAAGTGGGAACCGCGGCGCTCGAGCCCGCAATCATATCCGGCACGTACAGCTGCGCGCCGGCGGGAAAGCCGGAGTATTGGATCAGAAAACGGGTGCCGTTCGATTCGCCGGGGCCCTGCGGCTGGAAGGCCGTTGCAAAGCCCTCAGTGAGGCGCGCGGAAGCGAAATTGGTGCCCTGGGCGAAGAGGTTGGCGAGCGTCAGGGTGCTCGGAAGCGCGGAGCCGGTGCAGGTGATCTGACCGCGATCGACAAGTGTAGCAAGCAGGCCGGGATTGGCGTAGGCCACGACGGCGGACGACTGGTTCAGGCCGAACGAACTATTGAGATTGTAGGAGAGGAAGGCCTGCACCTGCTGGGTGGTGGTGGCGGCGAGCTGGTGAACTGCGGCGCGGATGCCGGAAATCCGGAGGCTGAAGCTCCCGGAGGCCGGAACCGTGAAATCGATGCCGTTGAAGGTGACGCTCTGCGGTCCCACCAGAGCCTGGACCGGGAGCGGCACGGGGCCGGCGCCGGTGTCGGCGGAGAGGACAGCGTCGGTTGTCAGGTTATTGTTGGCGATCCGGTTGGTGACGCTCACCGGAAG
>DATGMB010000312.1:0-21554 GCA_035293845.1 Bryobacteraceae bacterium | reverse complement strand
ATGCGCGGCATCGCGGACGGCGCGGCCGATGCCGGCGCCAAGTGGCAGAACCGCCGCGTCGACCTGATCGATCTCGTCGTCGCCAACGTCACCGTCGAAATGGGCGAGCTCCGCTCCGCCATGACGGTCACGCCCACCGGCCTCGAAAACTTCACCTTCAGCAAGCCCGCCTATGCCGAATCGAAGAAGGAAAAAGACTCCGTCCTCGACCACTGCTCTGCCTTCGCTGCTACCGGCCCGGCCACCCGCGATGGCAAAATGATCGTCGGGCACGTCACTTGGTGGCCCCTCACGCTCGCCGAGCAGACCAACGTCATGATCGACGTGAAGCCCGAGCGCGGCCACCGTGTTTTGATGCAGTCCTACCCCGGCGGCATCGAGAGCGGCACCGATTGGTATCAGAACGACGCCGGCGTGGTCCTCACCGAAACCACCATCCGCCAGACGCCGTTCAACGCCCAGGGCACGCCCGTCGCCTTCCGCGCGCGCCAGGCCATCCAGTACGGCGGCAACATCGACGAGGTGGTCGAACATCTCGGCACGCGCAACAACGGCCTCTACACCAACGAGTGGATCCTGGGCGACGCCAAGAACAACGAAATCGCCATGTACGAGCTCGGCACCAACCATACCAAGCTCTGGCGCAGCTCGAAGAACGAATGGTTCGGCGGCACCCCCGGCTTCTACTGGGGCAACAACAACGCCAAGGATCTCGCCGTCAAGCTCGAATACCAGCCTGATCCCCACGGCGCGCCCGAGTACATCCCCTTCGTCCCCAGCATCCGCGACCTCGCCTGGCAGAGGCTGTACCGCGAGTTCAAGGGCAAAATCGACGAGCAGTTCGCCTTCCTCGCGTTCCGCACCGCCCCGCTCGTCAGCGCGAGCACCATGGACGCCAAGGTCGTCACTGCCGACATGGCCAACCGCATGATGGTCTGGGCAGCGATGGGCAAGCCCAACCAGCGCGAATGGGTCGCGACCGGACGCGGAGCCTCCCCGCTCAACGACGGCCTCTACCCCAGCGGTTACTGGCTCTTCGACGCGCAGCAGCACCCGGACGCCGGCCCTCAACCATCGCCCGTAGGGGCCGGCCATGGCCGGACCGCTTCCGATAACCCGCGCAAACCCGCGAGCTACGAATCCCGCCTCTGGAAAGGCTGGGTCCTTCCCGCCTCTGAAGCCGACACCTGGTTTGTCGCCGGCTCCGCGCAATACCACCGCATCCTCTCCTCCGACGACCCCGAAAAGCAGATCGCGGCAACGCAAATCATCTACCGCGGCCTGAAGCTCGCGCCCGCGAACGAAATGAACCGCTTCGCCCTCGAGCAGGCCAAAGGCGTGCTCTTCCTCGACGCCCTCCGCCACAAGCTCGGCGATGACGCCTTCTTCAAACTGATGTCCGATTACTTCGCAGCCAACACGACGAAGACCGTCACCGCGCAATCCTTCCTTGCCAAAGCCGGCGTGCCCTTCGACTTCAAAGAACCGGCCGATGGCCCCGCCTACCTCACCACGGATATCAACCGCCGCCTCGCCACCGCCGTAATCGTCTACGGCACGAACCGCGAAGCCGGCGCCAACCGCTATACCGCCGAGCAGATGCAGTCGCGCTTCCTCGATCAATACGAAAGCCGCGTCCCGATCTACAAAGATTTCGAGGTCTCCGACGACCTCCTGCAACACCGCGACATCGTCTTCGTCGGCCGCCCTGAAGCCAATTCCGCCCTCGCCGCCTGGGCCGAAAAGCTCGGCGTCGATTTCCACGGCGCGGAATTTAAGGCGGATGGCGCCATTCACGCCGATGAGCGCCAGGCCCTGCTCCTCGCCGCGAAAAACCCTCTTGACCCGTCCCACATGGTCTTAGTCGTCGCCGGCAACGACGCCCTGAGCACGGTCAAAGCCATGCGCGGCCAGGCCCCGGTCGATCACGCCGTCTACGAGGATGGCGTCACCGTCGCCAGCGCCTCCGGCCACCGCCGGTAGGGCAGTCCCATGGCGTGCCCCACGGTCAAGCATGAAAGCGATGACACGCTCGGACTTGACCGCCCTGCTCAACCGCATAGCCGCCAAGTTGAGGCCGGCGGAGTGAATACGGGCTATCGTCCGTTAGCCTGTTCCACCGTCCGCAGCCGCAGCTCCCGCAAGTCCCGCAGCATCACATCCGGCGCCAGCGCCACCAGTTCCTCGACCGGCGTAATCCCGGTCTGCACCGAAATCGACCGGATGCGGTTGGCCCGCGCCGCCTCGATGTCCTGCGGCGCATCGCCGACCAGCGAGATCGGCGCGCCGCGCTCGATCCAGCCGCGCTGCCGCGCCTCGCGGATCGCCAGCTTCGCCAGCCCGGCGCGCGTCTTCGCCATCTCGCCGAAGGCGCCGTAGCGGAAGTAGCGGCGCAGGCCCGCGCGCTCCAGCTTCCGCCAGCCGATGCGCGTCAGGTTGCCGGTAACGAGGCCCAGCAGAATGCCGCGGCGCAGCAGCTTCGTCAGCACGGCCTCGACGCCCGGGCAATGCTTATCGTGGAGCGCCGGGCACACGCGCAGGTAGAACCGCTCGGCTGCGCGTTGGATCTCCGGCAGCGCTTCGCGGATCTCGCTCGCGCGCGCCCCGGCCCGCCTCATCATCACGCGGACAATATCGGGATCGAGCATCCCCTGCACCGGGATGCCTTCCGTGGTGGTTTCAAGGCCGGTCACGCGGCGGATGCCGTACACCAGCGCCTCGCGATGATGCGGCCCCGCGCGGCGCACGAGCGTGCCGTCGATATCGAAGAGGACGAGCGCGGGATGGGGCAACGTTCATCATAACGAAACCGTCCCGGCCGCTACAATGGAAGTGTGCAGCACTCCAAGTTTCGCGTGGGCCTGATTCAGATGGCCTGCGGGAAAGACCCAGCCGAGAATCTCGCCAAGGCCGAATGGCGCATCCGCGAAGCCGCCGGACGCGGCGCCCAGATCGTCAGCGTGCAGGAGCTCTTCCGTTCGCAGTACTTCTGCCGCGAAGAGAACGCCGACCTGTTCGACCTCGCCGAGCCCATCCCCGGCCCTACCAGCGAAAGCTTCACGAAACTCGCGCGCGAGCATTCGATCGTGATCGTCGGCTCGGTGTTCGAACGGCGCGCGGCGGGCGTCTATCACAACACCGCCATGGTGATCGACGCCGACGGCTCGCTCCTCGGCCTTTACCGCAAGATGCACATCCCGGACGATCCGCTGTACTACGAGAAGTACTACTTCACGCCGGGAGACCTCGGCTTCCGCGCCTTCGATACGCGTTACGCGCGCGTGGCGGCGCTGGTTTGCTGGGACCAGTGGTATCCGGAAGCGGCGCGCCTCGCGGCTCTCAGCGGCGCGGAGGTGCTCTTCTACCCCACCGCCATCGGCTGGCATCCGTCGGAAAAGGCGCAGTACGGCGCGGCGCAGCACGACGCCTGGCGCACCATCCAGCGCGCGCACGCCATCGCCAACGGTCTGTACGTGGCGTCGGTCAACCGCGTCGGCTACGAGGGCCCGCCGGAGCACGGCCTGGAATTCTGGGGCGGCTCGTTCGTGGCCGACCCGTTCGGTGTGCTGCTCGCCGAAGCGTCGCACGACCGCGAGGAGACGCTCATCGTCGAGTGCGACCCGCGGCGCATCGAGGAGGTGCGGCGCAACTGGCCCTTCCTGCGCGACCGCCGCATCGACGCCTATTCCGGCATCCTCAAGCGGGTGATCGATTGACCGCCGAGACGCCGCGACAGCTCGGCTTCCGCATGCCCGCCGAGTGGGAGCCGCACGAAGCTACCTGGATCGCCTGGCCGCACAACCGCGAGGACTGGCCCAGCCGCTTCGCGCCGATCCCGTGGGTGTACGGCGAGATCGTACGCAAACTGAGCGCCGTCGAGCGCGTTCGCATCCTGGTCAACGACGGAGCTCTCGAACGGCAGGCCCGGCGCGTGCTGCGTGCCGTGGGCGCCAACCTCGATGCGGTCGATTTCTACCGCTGCCCGACCGATCGCGTCTGGACCCGCGATTACGGCCCCATCTTCGTCCGCAACCGCCGCGGCCAGGTGGCGCTGACCCGGTGGCGCTTCAATGCCTGGGCGAAGTACGACGACTGGAAGCAGGATGCGTGCGTGCCCGAATTCATCGCGCAGCAGTTGAACCGGCCCATCTGGCAGACCGGGATGGTGCTCGAAGGCGGCAGCATCGAGGTCAACGGCCAGGGACTGCTCCTCACCACCGAAGAGTGCCTCCTCAGTGACGTGCAGGCGCGCAACCCAGGCATGCCGCGGCGCGAGATCGAGCGCCATTTCCGCGACTTCCTCGGCGTGCGGCGCACCATCTGGCTGGGCAACGGCATCGCGGGCGACGACACCCACGGCCACATCGACGACATCGCGCGCTTCACCGCGCCCGATACCGTCGCCTGCGCGTGGGAGCCCGACCGCAGCGACCCCAACCACGAGCCGCTGCGCGAGAATTACGCCATCCTGCGCGAAGCCGGCCTCCGCGCGGTGAAGCTGCCGATGCCGCGGCCGCTCGTCTTCGCCGGACAGCGCCTGCCCGCCAGCTACGCCAATTTCTACATCGCCAACGGCCTGGTGCTCGTCCCGACATTCAACGACCCGAACGACCGCATCGCTCTCAATACCCTGGCGAAGCTGTTTCCTGACCGCGAAGTCGTGGGCATCAACTGCACCGAGCTGATCCTCGGCTTGGGCGCGCTGCACTGCATGACGCAGCAGCAGCCGGCGGCCTCCCAACCATGAGCGCGCCTGCATGCTCGCTGCTTGCATGCCTGTGCTGCATCACGCTCGCGCAAGCGCAGGAGCCGCTCGCGATCCTCGAACTCGGCGGAGCGGCCGGTCTGAGCCTCAACGATCGCAAGTCGAGCTTCGCGCCAACCGCCGCGGTGGAAGTCACGCCCATCGAAAAGTGGCTCGAACTCGAAATGGGCGTAACCCCGGCCTACACGCGTTCCACGAGCGAATGGGACACCGACCTGCTGTTCAAGAAGCCCTGGACCCTGTCCCAAACCATCGAGTTCATGTTCGGCGCCGGTCCGGTGTGGATTCGCAAGCGGCAATGGGGCGTGGTGACGAACGCCGCCGCCGGTGAAGCCGTTGTCGACTTCATGATCTGGCCGTGGCCCGGCAGCCGGTTCGGCTGGTACCTCGAACCGGGCTACGAATACACGTTCGGCCACGCGCACGAGCGTTCGCTCGGCATCAGCGCCGGCCTGCTCATCAAGATCGGGACAAAGAATGAAGCGCCGGCCAGCGCTAATACCATGCGTCCCGGTTCACGACCTTGATGCGGAACGGCGGCTTCTCGCGCTCGGCGGGATCCTGCTCGTAGATCTGCTCGGTCTTGGCGGGGTCGTAATCGCGCCACAGCCAGGCGAGCGATTCCGGAAGATCCAGCGCTGCCTGCGCGCTGTTGTGCGCAGCTTCGCCGAAGCGGAAGTGGAAATCGTAGCCCTTCATCTTGAGCGAATTCGCGAACTGGATCGCCTGCGCCGGCCAGCTTCCGAACTGGTTTTCGAGATCGTCCATGCCGTCGCTCTGCCACACCCGAATGTTCTTCTTCGGCTCGCGCCGGATCTTGAACGGATACACGTTGCCGCCGTCCAGATGCTCCTCCGGATGCCACTGGATCGATGTATAGCTGCCGATCGTCGAGTGCACGCGCGTGAACTTATCGGTGAAGAACCACGCCACATTGAAGGCGCAGATTGCGCCCGACGACTCGCCGGCGATCGCGCGCGAGTAGCCGTCCTGCCGCAGCTTGTACGTCTTCTCGACTTCCGGCAGTACCTCCTCCATCAGGAACCGGCCGTAGCGGTCGGAGAGTGTGTCGTATTCGATGCTCCGCAGGCTCCGCCCGCCGGGCGCGATGGCCGGGGCGATCATCACGTGCACCATTGGCGGGATGAGCTTCTGCGCGATCAGGTTTTCCGTCACCGTGAAGAGGCGCAGCGCGGAAACATCGCCGTTCGCGATGCCCTGGCCGGCGATGCCCTGTCCGTCCTGCCAGACCATCAGCGGCGCGGGGCGCGACGGGTCGACGCCCGGCGAGGCGTAAATCCAATAGTCGGCGGTCGCGCCATCATAGATCTTGCTCGTGATGGTGCGCTTCTCGGAGAGCGTTCCCATGGGCACGCCCGGCTTGGGGTAGGAGTCGGGATTGTAGCCGGCGATGTCGCGGCGCTGGCCGAGCGGCTTGCCGTCGGCCATGAGCTGATACGAGTGCGTCACGCCGGTGCGCATCTTGAAGACGCGGAACCAGACTCGGGAGCCGGCGATGCGGTCGAGCGCGGCGGGCGCCTGGCCGTCCACGGAAACCGCGGCGGAGTTCTCCGCTTCGGCCGCGAACAGGAAATCCTGGCCCCAGACCCAGGCGCCTCCGGCGTTCTTGAGATTCGGCGCCCGTTTGGCGAGCAGAGCCTGGAACTCCGGCGATTTCGCCCGCGCGGCTTCCACGAGCTCCTGGATGGGATGGATTTGCGCGCGCGCAACCAGCGCGGCGACGGCGGCCAAAAAGCAAAGTCTGTGCATACGCACGGGCGATTATACCAGTCGTGCGGCGTTCCGGAACGCATTGTGGCGGCGCGGTGGTCTCGCAGGGGGATCAGGGGTCGGGGATCGGGGGGCGGGGACTTACTCCAGGCGCAGAGCTTCCACAGGGTCCACGCGCGCGGCTTTCCGCGAGGGCAGGTAACTCGCGAACGCCGCGGCGAGAATGAGTCCCGCCGATGCGGCGGCATAGGTCAGTGGATCGGCAGGGCTCACCTCGAACAGCACGGATTGCATCAGCCGGGTCAGCGCCAACGCCGCCGCGATGCCGCAGGCGGCGCCGATTGCGGATACCGCGAGCCCGTGCCGTACGAACAGCCGTGTGACCTCTCCGAAAGTTGCGCCCAGCGCCAGGCGGATTCCGATTTCCCGGTTCCGCTGCGAGACCGAATAGGAAACCACTCCGTAGATCCCCACGAGGCCCAATAGCAGCGCCATGCCGCCCGCGATCGCCAGCAGCACCAGCGTCAAGGAGGCACGGGCAAGCGAGCGGTCATACACCGTCTCCAATGTCTTTACGTCTGCGACCGCAAGGCTCGCATTCACGCTGGCGACGGCCTGTTCCAGTTCCCGGCGAAGGCCAGCCGATCCGGCGCGCGGCGTGCGGACGACGAATGCCACGCTGCGGGTCACGTAACCGGGGCCGGCCCAATTCTTCTGCCACAGAGGCCAATACACCATTGCAGGGGCCTTCTGATCGATGCCGTCATCATGCATATCTTCGAGTACGCCGATCACTTCCCGCCAGTCGTCGGTGAGTGCGGTGCGGATGCGCTTGCCGATCGCCGCGCGCGGATCGTGCCACCACTCGCGCGCCAGGTTTTCGGAGATCAGGGCCACCGGAGACTGGCCGTAGGTCTCCGTCCAGGTGATGTCACGTCCCGCAATCAGGCGGCTGCCGACGGCTCCCGCGTAGCCGGGAGAGAACATCCGATAGCGCCGTATGGGGGGAATCGAGCCTTCCTGAGGCGCGCGATCCTGCGCGTACAGGGGATGATTCGAGCTGCCTTCCATGGGGAGTTCGTTCACCATACCGGCTGCCTGGACTCCTGCGATCGCTTCGACCTTACGGAGGATTGCCTCTTCCGTGCGGATGACCTCTTCCGGCCCGGCCACCTGAGTGGACGGAATCGAGATGCGGAAGGTCTCGACATCCTGGGCCTGCGAGAAGCCGGGATGGACGCGGCGCAGCGCCTGGAAGGTGCGAATCATCAACCCGGAGCCAACCAGCAGGACCAGCGCCAACGCGACCTGCACCCCGATCAGAACGCTGCGTGCGCGGTGGCGCTCTTTGCTCGCGCTTTGTGAACGGCCTCCACCGCGGAGCCCCTCGGAGAGGCGAGGCCGCGCATACTTCCACACGGGGATCAGTCCGAAAAGCAGACCCGCGGCGAGGGAGATCGCGAGCGTAAAGGCCAGCGCCATATGATCGATCCCGATCTCGTGAAGACGCGGCAGGCGTGCCGGGCCGAACGCGGCCTGGACCCGCAGGGCGGCATACGCGAGGCCCAGGCCTGTCGCGCCCCCGGCAATGCCCAACAGGGCGCTTTCGAGCAGCAGCTCGCGGGCGATTCGGGTCCAACCGGCGCCCAGAGCGGCGCGAATGGATAGCTCCTGCTGCCGCCCATCGGCACGAACGAGGAGCAGGTTGCCGACATTGGCGCAGGCAATTGCCAACAGCATTCCCACGGTTCCCATCAACACCCACAGCGTGCGGCCGATGTCACCGACCAGTTCTTCCTTCAAAGACCGCAGGTTAGGACCGATGCGGGTATTCCTGTAGCCGGCCGCGCTGGCGCCGGTATTCAGCCGGAATCTCAACGGCGCCATGGGAATCATGCGCGCCACATCCGCGGAGGCTTGCGCCAGGCTCACGCCCGATTTCAGCCTGGCGATGCCTTGGCAGCAGAAGCTGATCAGAGGAACGCTCGCGCGATCCAGCCGCTGCGCCAACAGCATGGAGAAGGGCTGATCCATAAATGTGAAGGAAGGCGGCAGAACGCCGATCACCTCGGTGGCGTTGCCATCGATCAGAATCCGCCGGCCCAGCACGGACGGGTCTCCTCCGAAGCGCGCCTTCCACCATGCATCCGAGAGGATTGCCGTGCGCTCACCATGAGGACTGTCATCGACGGCGGTGAAGCTGCGCCCCAAGGAGGGCTGCACCTCCAGGACCGGCAGAAATCCATGGGTCACCCATAGCACCCGGACATTCTCCGGCTCGGCAAGGCCGGTGACGGTTGCCGATCCGATGGACCACATTGCCACATCCTGGAAGGCGCGATTCTCTTCACTGTACGTGAAGTATAGAGCGGCGGAGATGTTCAGGTTGTCCGTGTGGATCCCCGGCGCGGTATGACGCAGGGCCACGAGTTGCTCGGAGCGCGGATACGGCAGCGGCTTCCACAGCACGCTCTCGATCACGCTGAAGATCGCGGTCGCGGCGCCGATCCCCAGGGCCAGCGTAAGCACGCTGGCCAGCGCAAATCCCGGTTTGCCGCGCAGCCGCCGCGCGGCATAACGAAAGTCGGCAAGCAGTGTCTCGACCCCGTTCTCCCACCCGTACCCGCGCATCTGTTCCTGAACGAAGGTTGTGTTGCCAAGTTCCATGTGCGCGGCCCGGCGCGCCTCATCGGGAGAGAGTCCGCGCGCCACAAATGCGGCCGTGGACTCGTCCAGATAGTGGCTGACCTCATCGGTAATATCCTGGTCCGCGGCCTGCCGGTGGGCGAGCGCGCGCAGACCGCGGGTTAGCTGACGCCAAAGCGACATAACGTTATCCCTCGGTCCTCAGCAGCCGCGCGATGGCGGATGCGCGCCGGTTCCAGTTGGCGGTCTCAATTTCCAGCCGCTTCCGGCCCGACCGGGTGAGCGAATAGAACTTCGCGCGGCGCCCGTTCTCGGTCAGGCGCCATTCCGAATCGAGCCATCCCATTCGTTCCAGCCTCTGAAAGGCGGTCAACAGCGAACCGGGATTGACTTTGAATACGCCGCGCGACACCTGTTCAATGCGGCGCCCAATACCGAAACCATGCATGGGCCCCAGGCTCAGCGTCTTGAGAATCAGCATGTCGAGCGTGCCCTGGATCAGATCGGTGCCCGGCTCGTCCATGAGTGCAACGCTACTCCGTCTGATCTTGATTGTCAAGATGTGATGGGCAACAGGAAGACGGAACAGTGGAATGGCCGCCGAGTGGCTGGCGCGGCGGATCGGTGCACCGGTGTCCATCCAGACGCACGCCGCCGGCGCCGGAAGACTGAGGGGCGGCGCGGCGGCGCGATCAGTTCCGGGCGCGGGACACTTCCATGGCCGATGCGATGCGCCCGCATTCCGCCAGATCGGCGCGGCATGGCAAGACACGATCGACAACCCGCCGCATGGGCTTGAGCCGCGCGATTCGTTCGTCAAGCTCCTCTTGTTTTCGGCGGGCCGGTTCCTGCCACCGGCGCGCCGGCGTCACGCCGCGTTGCCCGCCAGTGCGGATGGGTTCAGGCAGGACGCCGATCTTTTCCCAATAACGGATGGTGGTTGCGGGCAGGCCGCCAGGCCCGTGAGCGTCGCACTAGAGCGCGGCGGACGGTTGCCGGTCGAAGGCGGAGAGGCGGCGGCTCAGTTCGGTGAGACCGACGAGCACCTGGTCCAATTCCACGCCGATGAAATGCTCGCGCTGCTCGTCCCGGCAGTAAATCGCTTCACCGAGCACCAGGGCATCGTCGATCTCGATCCGGAGGGCCGCCCCGGGCTCTACCGGCCGGGGCACCACGAGGCCGAGTCCGCGCCCGGAGGCGTCGCGCACACGGCCGTGCATCTTCAGCGGCTGCTCGCTCAGCACGGTGACGATCACTGACTGGTCGATTTCAAAGCGGGGTTCGCGCCTTTGGTCCATGGAGAGCGTATCGGACGGGAGGCGCGGGAACAATAGAACGAAGGACCAACGAGCTACGAGTTCGGATCAGGAGGGTGACCGGCGCGGCGCCGAACTCCTAGCTCCTCGTTCCCAGCTTGCCTACCACCGGTAGGAAAATACCGTAGCGATCAGCGCCAGGCAGGCCATGAGCAGCAGCGCGAGAATGGCGCGGCGGCGGCGCGGGGTGAGCCAGGCGGGACCGGATGCCGGGCGAAGGAGGGCTTGGCGCAGCCGGGTGCGGGCGGGCAGCTTGCGCAGGGCGCGGGCGATCTCGGTCCGGCCGCGGCGGTCGGCAATCAGGATGGTGGCCGAGTTGCCGCCGTTGGTCGATTCGAGCAGGCGGTTGCGCAGCCGCGGTGGCACCTCGTCGACGGTGCGGCAGACCAGTTCCTCGCCGCCGGCCGAGATCAGGACGGTAGAGGTTTGAAACGTGCCGGACTTCGTCGAAAGGGGCCGGCCGCAATGGGGGCATCGCGCGGCCCGTTTCGCCAGCTTTTTCCGGCAATGCTCGCAGTGCATTATGCCACCACCCGGTCCCCGCGCTCGGTTCCACCCATACGGCCGGCCAGCTCGTCCAGCACGACTTGAATGAACCCCAGCGCCGCTTTGGAGAGCGCCTTGTCTTTACGATAAACCAAGCCGAGGCGGCGCACCACCGGCTCGGGCTCGAGCTTCAGGCCGATCAGTTTACCGGCGGCCAGTTCTTCGCGAAAACTGGAAACAGCCAGGAACGTGAGCCCGAGGCCGGCCATGACGAAGCGCTTCATCATCTCCGTGGAATCGAGCTCCATGGAGATGCGGATCTCGTCTTCGACCGGCTCCAGCCAGGCATTCAGACGCGTGCGCGTCTTGCCCTGTTGCGGCAGGATGAGGAAATCCCCGGTGAGATCCTGCGCGGCCACTCCCGTGCGGCCCGCGAAGCGATGTCCGGCGGGCGCTACGAGACGGATTTCGTCCTGATAGACATTGACCACCTGGACGCGTTTCTCTTCCACCGGAAGCTGCATGAAGCCGAAATCGGCCGAGTTGTCGAGGACCGCTTCTACGACATGCCCCCCATAGGACCGGTTCACCTGCAACTGCACGGCCGGAAACTGCTGCCGGTACAACGAGAAAACCTGAGGCAGGATGTAAATGCAGGTAGCCTCGTTGGCGGCGATGACCAGCTCGCCCCGGGGATTGGTTTCGAGCTCGGCGATGGCATCCTGCGCGCGCCGGCGCAGGTCGAGCATCTGCTCGGCGTAGCCGGCAAAGATGCGGCCGGCGGTGGTCAGGGAGATGCGGCTGCCGAAGCGCTCGAACAGCTCGGCGTGAAGATCCTGCTCCAGTTGGCGGACCTGGGCGCTGATGGCCGGCTGGGTGCGGTACACGGTCCGGGCGGCCTTCGAGAAACTCTTGAGCCGGACAATCTCCAGGAAGGTGTGGAGCTGGTCGAAATCCATAAGGCCGTGCCCGCTACGAGTGTAGGTTGTATTGTAGCAGCCACCGGGGAGGAGCCGCACCGCACATTCGGGGGACCCGCGCCAGGTTACAGCCGGAATTCCTGGCCGATGGAGCGGAGCGCGATGGCTTCGGAGCGCCGGCCGGCCGCCCTTTCCAGCCGTTCGATGGGTTCGAAATACGGCTCGCGGCCGAGCACGAACGTCTGGTGGTGTACCGGAAGGAAGAACTCGGCGCCGGCATCCTCGGCCATACGCCAGGCCTGCTCCGGCGTGCAATGGTAGTGGATCCAGGGATTGTACGCGCCGACCGGCATGATCGCCAGGTCGAACGGGCGGGACGAACGCAGCGCGCGGAAATCGGTGGTGTACGCGGTATCGCCGCCGAACAGCACTCGGCGCCGTCCGACCTGAATGGTGTAGCCGTTATAGCCGCGGTATGTATCGCTGCGCATGCGCGCGCCCCAGTGATTGACCTGAAAGGCTCGAACTTCCGCCGGCCCCACCTTGACGGCCTCGTCCCAACCGAGCTCGTGCACCGCGCGATAGCGGCGGACGCGCAGCAGATCCCGGGTACGGGCGGCGGTAATGACTGCGGTGCCGCGGTTTTCCAGGCGGTGCAGCGTGGGAGTATCGAAGTGGTCGAAGTGGGCGTGCGAGAGCAGCACGAGGTCGATATGGGGGAGTTCGGCCGCTTCCAGAGCCGGCGCGACCAGCCGCTTGATTCCGACCGTCAGCGGGCCGAAATGGAGGCCCACACGCGCGCTCAGGACGGGATCCGTAAGGATCGTAAAGCCCTCCAGCCGGAGCAGGACGGTGGTGTGGCCGAGCCAGGCGGCGTGCAGGCCGCGGTCGGACCACGCGGCGGGATTAGGGCGGTGCGGGGCGGGACGGATCGAGCGGCGGCGGTCCTCCGCCATGCGCGTCCAAAGCGTTGGCGCCGCCCGGTACGCCCAGGAGACAGCTCCGCCTTGGGGCGATCTGTGAAACATCTGACTATTTGGATGCCGGCGAAGGACCCGTGGTTGCGCGGGCGGGGCGAGGTTGCGCGCGGCGGGCGCGAGGATCGATACTGGCGGTTGCTGTCCGATACACGGAAAGATCCGATCCGCGTGGCCGCGCATGTGGTGGTGTACGTGGTGCTGTTCCTCGCCGGCGCCATGATGTTCGGCTGGCTGCTGGCCAATTTCGGCTACATGGTGGCCACGGTGGGCACCACGCTCGCCAGCGCGGTGTTTGCCAACTGGCTCTCCCTGCGCATTTTCGAAGCGCGGCCGCTGGTGGACGCCGGGCTACGGTGGAACCGGGCCTCGGCGGCAAACCTGGCGATCGGACTGGCCGGGGGAATCGGATCGGCGACGCTGGTGCTCGCGCCGCCGCTCGCGTTGCGGGCGGCGCACCTGGTGAGCGAGCCCGCCGCGCAGGCGACTTTCGGCTCGTTTACGTTCGTAACGGTGGTGCTGGCGGCCGGAGCGTTCGCGGAGGAACTTCTGTTCCGCGGCTACGGTTTCCAACTGCTGCTTTCGGCGGCGGGACCGTACGCAACCATTCTGCCGGTGGGCGTGCTGTTTGCGCTGATGCACGGCGCGAACCCGAACGTGACCCGGTTCGGCCTGGCCAACACGGCCGGCTTCGGGATTCTCTTCGGGTATGCCTACCTCCGCAGCCGCGACCTGTGGCTGCCGGTGGGCTTACACTTCGGCTGGAACTTTACACTGCCGCTCTTTGGCGTCAACCTGAGCGGGCTTAGAATGAGAGTGACGGATTACGAGATGGCCTGGACGGCCGGCCCGGCGTGGAGCGGCGGCGCTTACGGTCCGGAAGCGAGTTTGCTGACTTCCGGGGTGGTGGTGCTGCTGTTCTTTTATTTATGGAAAGCGCCGGTGCGGCGGCAGTCGTCGCCCATTGCGGATCCGCCGGTGGAGAGTGCCGCATGCGAGTCTTCGCGACCGTTGCCGTCCTGAGCGTAGCAGCGTCCGTCCTGCCGGCCGGGCGCGCCGCCGATAAGTTGACCATGGAGGATCGCATCGAGCTGATGCGCGGGCTGATGGCCGAGTACGGCACGGCCAAGGTGCTGCTGCCGCGGTCGAGGAAGGCGCTCGAATTCGAAGCGAGCGGGACGTGGGACAAGCAGCAGTGGGCCGCGGTCCTCAGGGACAACGGGCCGGCCGCGCGCACCGGCGATATGGTGCAGATCACGAAAGTGACCTTCGAGAGTGACCGGATCGTGCTCGATCTCAACGGCGGCTATAACGGGGGCCGGCACTGGTATTCCGGCGTGCATATGACCGGCAGCATGGGGCAGGCGGTGCCGATGGGCCAGCCGACGAGCGACGCCAACGCGCCCGGCGGGACTACCATCGCGATCCTCTTCCGTAAGCCGCTCGAACCGATGAAGGCCACCGAGGTGAAGAAAATGCTGGCCCCGGTGATCGACTTCGACAAGCACACCGTCACCGAGATCTACTCCGAGACGCTGCCGCCGGAGACGCAGAAGGCCATCAAGGAGAAGCGCGCGGCCGAAGGCATGAATCACGAGCAGGTGCTGATGGCGCTGGGGCGGCCGGTGCACAAGTCCCGCGAGATCAGCAAGGAAGGCATCGAGACGGAAGACTGGGTGTACGGCCAGGCGCCGGGAAAGATCACGTTCGTCACGTTCAAGGGCGATAAGGTCGTCAAGGTGAAGGAAGAATACGCCGGTCTCGGCACGATGGCGCAGGATCCCCACTAAATGAAGCTCGTCCACGGGGCGGCAGCCGCGCTGGCGGCATGCGGCCTGACCGCATGCTCGTCCGAGCCGGTGAAACGCGCGCCTGCCGCTGCCCCGCAGAGCGTGCGTATTTTGAACTTCTACGCGACTGCGCCGAACCTGCCGCTGCGCGAGCACGAATTGCTGTGCTACGGCGTGGAGAACGCGAAATCGGTTTGGCTGGAACCGCCGCGCCAGGAGCTTTCCGCCGCGCTTTCGCGCTGTGTGGAGGTCGAGCCGAAGGAGACTACGACGTACACGCTGACCGCCGAGGACGCCGATGGCAGGCGGGCGACGCAACAGGTGACCGTTACCGTCGGACCGCCGAAGGCCAAGATCATCGAGGTGCGGGTGAGCGCGCTCGAGGTGAAGGCGGGCGATCCGGTGAGCATCTGCTGGAAGGCGCAGAACGCGAAGGTCACGGTGACGCCCTTGATCGCACCGCAGGCGGCGCAGCCGGATTGCGTCGTGGACAGCCCCAAGCTCACGACCACTTACACCGTTACGGCGATTGGCAAGGGCGGCGAGCGGGACCAGGAGAAGGTTACGGTACGGGTGAAGTGAATCAGCCCTTCAAGTGTTCGGCTCCGTCGACGCGGCCGAGGTCGCGGTCGAAGGTGCCGAGCGGGAGATGGCCAGCGTGACGCGCGAGGGCGAGGATCAGGCAATCGGAGAAGCCGAGCTTGGGGCGGGCGCGAAAGAGATCGAGGGCAGCGGCGACGGCCTCGGAGTCCTCAAGGTGCAGGTTCTCGTGTTGCAGCAGCATCTCAACCGCCTTCGCCTGTTCCGCAGAACTGATCCCGTAATACCTCTTGAGAACCCAAATTGTCTCCACCACGGCCACGGTGGATGCCCAAACGCCTTCACGAACGAACTCCTCGGCCGCCACCGTTTGCGAGGGATCGTCGCCCGTGAGCAGCCGGACGAGGACGTTAGTATCGACCGCGCGCATGCTGTTCCATGATGTAGCCTTCGATAGCCTTCTTCATGTCTTCCAGGCTCGCGCGCCTCGGCGGACCATCCGGGAATAGGGTGCGCCGGATATCCTCAAATGTGTATTTTCCAGCCCGGCGCACCACCACCCGGTCGCCTTCCTCTTCCCATTCAATGGTCGAACCGGGCACGATTCCGAGCTTCTTGCGCACAGCCGCCGGAACGGACACCTGGCCCTGCGAAGTCACCTTGGATTTTGCCAGCGCCATACCTTCACATTACCACGGTAATGGACCCGGTTACTACAGCGGCAGCTTGCCGTTGCGGTGCGCCTTTTCGAGGCGCTGGCGCAGGCGGGCTTCGCGCTTGCGAAGTTGCGGCGTTTCCCCGAGCGCCAGGGCGGCGGCGGTCATCTCGAGCGCCATGGCGGGATTGCGTTCCCGGCGCTCGTAATGCATGGCCAGCGCTTCGAGCGAGCGGGCGCGGTAGGGATTCCGCGAGGCGGCAAGATCGGTGAGCACGGCGAGGGCGGCCTCGGCGCGGCCGGCGCGCTTCTCCATGGCGGCGATGTCCCACAGCGTGCGGAACAGCAGGGCATCGGGCAGGCCGAGATCGACGGCGCGGCGCAGCACGGCGAGCGCTTCGGCGCCGCGTCCCGCCTGCTTCAGCCAGCGGCCGAGGCCGATCAGGTCCGCGCCATGGCGCAGCGGGGCTTCTTCGGGACGACGGAAGGCGAAGGGGACGATGGCAGTGAGGCAGGCGAGCGAAAGGATGTCGATGGCGTTGTGGTGGAAGATCGGGACCAGGCGGAAGGCCTGGCGCGTGCGCAGGAATTCGAAGTAGTAATACGGGATCATCTCGCCGGGCAGGTCGCCCTCCCGTTCCACGCCGAGGATCTGATTTTCCAGGTCCATCAGGCGGCAGCTTTCGAGGCGCAGCTTCCACAATCGCCGCGCACCAAAGAGCAGGTCGAGATGCGGCAGGCGGTCGAAGGGGTGGCGGGCCCGCGCCATGCGGAAACGGGTTTCGAGCAGCGGCTGATCGTACGCCTTGCCGTTGTAGGTGATCAGGACGTCGAACTGCGCGAGGTGCTCGGCCAGGCGGTAGAGGAGCGAGGGCTCCTCGCCGTAATCTCGCATGAAAAACTGGCGCAGGCGGAAGCCGGAAGCATCGATCGAGCCGACGCCGATGAGGAAGGCGTACGTTCCGGTGCCGCCCGCGAGGCCGGTGGTCTCGGTGTCGAGGAATGCCCAGCGCGCGGGGGCGGCGCACGCGATTTCGCCGCCGGAGAGCGGATCGAGCAGGTCTTCGGGGAGCGCAGCAAGATCCGAGATATCCACGCTGCCATGGCGGCGGTGGCGCTCCCAAACCCGCTCGGTTTCGAAGTGCTCGCCGAGCGGCGTGCGAACCACCTCGCCGGACATGAATTGCTCGATCAGGTAGCGGCTGGGATGGGATTCGCGCGGCGGCGCGGCCGGGCGCTGCGGCGGACGCCGCTCGATGCGGGCAATGCGGCGGCGTAAAGCGGCGAGCTGTTGCTGGATATCCTCCACGTTTCGCTTTTTCTTTGCTCAGTGTAGCGTAATTCGGACCACACGCCGTAGCCGCTGCCGTGCGGCGCGAACCGTGTCCGGAGCTAAACTGGAGTGGCCGCGTCCGGGGAGGATCTTTGAGTTTGTCCCGCGCCCTTTTCCTGCTCGCGTGCGCCCTGCTCTCCGCCGCTGCCGATTTCAGCACTTATATTGGCGACGTTTATCCCTACCATGTCACCGCCATTGCGACGGATGCCTCCGGGAACACCTATGTCACCGGCAGCCGGATGATCGCGGCTGCCGGAAGCGCCCAAGCCAGCGACGTTTTCGTGAGCAAGATCGATCGCGCGGGAACGGTCGCACTGGTGGGCACTTTCGGCGGCAACGGGACGGACGCGGCGAACGGCATTGCCGTCGATGCCTCCGGCAACATTTATGTTGCCGGCAACACCACGTCGACCGATTTTCCGCTGCTCAACCCGGTGCAAAGTGCCGGCAGCGGCCAAGGCACGGGATTTCTGATAAAGCTCAAGCCGGATGGCACGGTGATCTATTCCACTTATCTCGGCGGAGCGTCTGGGCCGAGCCTCATGACCGCGGTCGCCGCCGATGCTCAGGGCAATGCCTACGTGACGGGCCAAACGTTCGCCGCGGATTCCGGATGTATGCCGGGGCTGCCGTGCAGCGCCGTGGCCGGACCGGGCGATAATCAGGTGCTCGCAGCCTATTTCGCCAAAATCTCGCCCAACGGCGATCGGATTCTGTATTCCGGCCGCATCGCCGGCAAGGGCCAGCCCTGCAGCGGACTCACGTGCGTGGTGAACGCAACGAGCGGCACCGGCATCGCCGTGGATGCGTCGGGCAACGCATATCTTGCCGGGAATACTTACACCTCGTCGGGCCTGCCCACCACAAGCGGAGTCCTGCACCCGACGGGCATCGGCGCTTTCGTGGGCAAGGTGAATGCGGCAGGCACAGGTCTTGCATACTTGACATTCCTTGGTACGGCAGCGGTCGCTCCCGAGGGCGATGTGGCCGCCCTCGATCCCGCCACCCTGGTTTACGGCATCACCGCCGACGCCGCGGGGAATGCCTACATTGCCGGCAGGACGTGGGACCCGAACTTTCCAGCCACGCCGTCCGCCTTTCAGCCCACGCTTCCGGTCAAGCCGAACCCTCCCGGTAATCCGCAGCCCTACAGCGGGTTCGTCGCGAAGCTCAACCCGACGGGCAGCGCGATGGTCTGGGCCAGCTTCCTCGGCGGCAGTACGGGAAACGACCAGGCGAATACGATCGCGCTCGACCCCGCCGGCGGCGTGTGGACCTCGGGGACCGCCGGATCCGCCGACTTCCCGGTCTCATCCGGCTTCCCTGGCGGCAAGGAATTCGTGGCGGAGTTCAACCCCTCGGGATCGGCGCTGGTGTTTGGGGAGCGCATGCCGAACACCGCGGCGGCGCCTTCCCGCCTGGCGCTAGACGCGGGCGGGACCGTTCACCTGGCGACCGGCGCGGGCGTGGTTTCCACGCTGACGCCCAGCCAAAGCGCGGCAGCGCGCATCTTCGGCATCGGCAACGCCGCGGGCGGTGTGATGGCCGGGCGCGTGGCGCCGGGCGAAGTGATCTCGATTTACGGCCTGCATCTCGGCCCGGCCGCCCCGATCGTCGCCAGTCCCGATTCCTCGGGATTTTACCCGACCGCGCTCGGCGGCATCCAACTCACGATCGCCGGCACGCCCGCGCCGCTGCTCTACGTCTCGGACACGCAGATCAACGCGGTGGTCCCGCTCGAGCTCGCCGATGGGGCGGCAGCCACGCTTCGCCTGTCCAGCAACGGTACTGCCCTGCCCGATTTCCGCCTGTTCGCCGACGCCGCCATACCGCAGGTGTTCCGCCTGCCCGGCGGACGAAGCGCCGCGGCGATCAACCAGGACGGAACGATCAACTCGATGGCCAATCCCGCGAAGATCGGATCGATCGTCGCGATCTGGGTGACCGGCATCGGCCGGACGCCGGGCACAGATGGACAGGTGCAGACCGCCGCGCAGAGCCTGTGCGGGCCGGACTCCGGCGGCCAGCCGCGCTGCACGATCCAGGATGCCAACGGCCAGTCCATCGCGCCTGCGTACGCCGGCGCCGCACCAGGGCTGGTAACCGGGATCGTCCAGATCAATTTTGCGGTCACCGGCAGCAACAGCTTCTACCTGGCCGTCAACGGCACGAAGTTGAGCGACGAATTCTCCATCTTTCTGACGCGCTGAAACTGCAAGCTATAATGGGTGTTTACCCTTCCCAGGAGTACCCTCATGCAGTCTCGTCGCAATTTCATCGGCAAGGTGGCTACCGGCCTGGCCGGGACGCTGGCGGCTTCCACGTCCAACATCATGGGCGCGAGCGACCGTGTGCGCGTCGGCATCATCGGGCCGGGCGACCGCGGCAAGGAAATCCTGCGGGAGGCGCTGGCCTGCCCCAATACGGAATGCGTGGGAGCGGCCGATGTCTATACGCGGCGCCTGGAAGAGGTGAAGCAGATCGCTCCCGGGGCAAAGACGTACCTGGATTACCGGCATCTGCTTGATGACAAGAGCATCGACGCGGTGCTGATCGCCACGCCGCAGCACCTGCACGCCGAGTGCTTCACGGCGGCGCTCGATGCCGGCAAGCACGTTTACCAGGAAAAGACGATGGCGTTCACGGTGGCGCACGCCAAGCGGATGCGCGCGGCGTACGAGCATGCCGGGCCGCGGCGCGCGGTGCAGATCGGCCATCAGTGGACTTCCTACGGGCACGTGGCCGACGCGCAGAGCTTCCTCAAGCCGGAGCTGGTTGGCAAGATCACCTCGATCGAGGCCCACATGTACCGCAATACGCCGCACGGCAAGCCGCAGTGGTCGCGGCACGTGTATCCGGATATGACGCCGGAGAATATCGTCTGGAAGTCGTTTCTGGGCGAGGCGCCGCAGGTGCCCTTCGACGCGAACCGCTACATCAACTGGCGCTTCTTCTGGGACTATTCGGGGGGCAATGTCTACGAGAACATGTGCCACCAGCTCGCATTCTGGTACAAGCTGCTGGGGCTGCGCATTCCGAAAGCGGCGACGATGACAGGCGGCCTGTACCTGTGGAAGGACGGCCGCGAAGTGCCGGACACGATGAACGTGGCGCTGCAGCATGAAGAGGAGGTGCTGTTCAACTGGACCTCCGGCTTCGGCAACGACAAGCTCGGGGTGAGCGAGGAAGCGCTGGGCGATAACGGCACCATCAGCCACACGCCGCAGAGCATCCGCTATACCCCGCAGAAGGTGAACCGGCGGGACGGGAATGAAATGGCCGGCACCACGCCGAACCAGCGCGGCGGCCACATGCAGAACTTCCTCGATTGCGTGCGCGACCCGTCCAAACAGCCGAACTGCCCCTTCGAGCTCGGCTTCCGCGTGGCGATCGCCTGCCGCATGGCGGTCGAGAGCTACCGGCAGGGGCGGACGGTGCGGTGGGACGAGGCGAAAGAGGAGATCGTGTAGGGCGCGCCGCCGGAAGCGCGAGCAGTTAGAATTGATCGAGGAGATAGACTGTGGAACGCCAGTTCGATGTTGTGATCGAGCGCGATTCGGAAGGATACTATATCGCTTCGGTTCCCCAATTGCCCGGCTGTCACACTCAGGCACGTTCCCTCGATGAGATCCGCGAGCGGATCCGCGAAGCAATCGGGGTGTACCTTGAGGGACAGGACGCCGAAGCACCTTCCCTGGAATTCGTGGGAATTCAGCGGGTGACCATCGCGGCATGAGCCGCGCTCCGCGTGTGACAGGCGCGGAGATTGTCCGCGCGTTGGCAGAGCTGGCTTCTCGGTAGCGCGAACAAAAGGCAGCCATTGCTTCCCGCAGTCACACCGTCGAGGTCCGATTCCTCGCCGAGACGGCGCCGCACAACTCGCTGCGAGCAGGTAATACGTTCGAATTGCTGGAAGGCAGGACTGTTGTCGCGCGCGGGCGCATTCTCTGAGAGTGACGGCAGGCGTAGCGCCGGGCGTATAACGAGCCGGCACGCCGTTGCTGTACCCTAGCATTAGTGGAATTCGAATACACACCGGAACAGGCGCAGCTTCGTAAAGCCGTGCGCGAGTTCGCCGAGGCCGAGATCGCGCCGCACGTGATGGAGTGGGATGAGGGCCAGGTTTTCCCGCTGGAGGTCATCCGCAAGCTGGGAAGGCTCGGCTACATGGGCGCGATCTTTCCGGAGGAACTGGGCGGCGCAGGCCTCGGCTACATCGAGTATTCCATCCTCATCGAGGAGCTCTCGCGCGTCGATGGCTCGGTGGGGATCATCGTGGCCGCCCATACATCGCTGTGCTCGAACCACATTTACAAGATGGGCACGGACGAGCAGCGCTGCCGCTACCTTCCCAAGCTGGCTTCAGGCGAGTGGATCGGCTGCTGGTCGCTG
>DATGMB010000311.1:0-2565 GCA_035293845.1 Bryobacteraceae bacterium | reverse complement strand
GGCAGGAGCAACAAGGATGTCGCCAACCTGCTGAACCTGAGCCTGTACACGGTCGAGACGCATCGCAGCAATATTTTCCAGAAATTGAACCTGCACAGCACGGCGGAGCTGATTCTGTACGCGATCCGGAAAGGCGTGATCCGTTGAGTCCGTGCAATGGCCTGTGGTCAGAATGGCAAGCGAGGCGCGGTGGCGCGTTTGGGCGGTCCAAGGGAGGTTAGTGGGCCGGTGCCTCCTCAGCCGACCGGAATCAGCACTTCCATCGCTGTACCGCGGCCGGGCTCGCTGCGCACGCTCACCGCGCCGCCGAGCGAGCGCACGATTCCGGCCACGGCGGCCAGGCCGAGGCCGCGGCCCATGAACTTGGTGGTGAAGAACGGCTCGAAAATGCGGCGGCGCGTGGATTCGTCCATGCCGGCGCCGGTGTCTTCCACGATGATGGCCACGTAGCCGCCGGCGTGGATGTTTCCCCACGCGGCGGGCGCGCTCCTCTCGATGTGCTTCATGACGGTGCGGATCGTGACCGTGCCGGGACGGTCGCCGATCGCCTCCACCGCGTTGACCGCGAGATTGGTGACGATCTGCTGGATTTGCGCCGGGTCTGCCATGATGGCAGGCATGCCATTGGCGAGATCCCGACGGAACTCGATGAAGGCCGGAGCCGCCGCCCGCACCAGTTCGACGGCGCGCGCGGCAACTTCGGAAACGTCCAGCGAAGTGCGGAAAAACCCACCCTGGCCCGCGTAGGCCAGCAGTTGGCGCGTGAGATCGGCGGCGCGTTCCGCCGCGTCGGCGATCGCTTCGATCATGCGGTGAGCGCCGCTATCGGGCGGCACCGTCTCGATCGCGAGGCTGGCGTTGCCCAGGACGCCGGTCATCAGGTTGTTAAAATCGTGCGCGATGCCTCCGGCCAGCAGCCCGATGCTCTCCATTTTCTGCGCCTCGCGCAACTGCTCTTCCGCCTTTTTGCGCTGCGTGATGTCGTCGACCACCGCCAGCAGGAAGCGCGGCGCTCCGTCGCCCGACCCTACCGCCGATGCGGTCAGAAAGCCCCAGATGACGGCGCCATCCTTCCGGATATACCGTTTCTCCTGGCTGAAGGACCGCCGTACGCCGGCCCGCAGCCGCTCGAAGCCGGCCAGGGTCTGAGGCACGTCGTCCGGATGAGTGATGTCCGGGCACCGGCGCGCCAACAGCTCTTCGCGGCTGTAGCCGGTGATGGCGCAGAACTTCGGATTGACGTCTTCGTAGCGGCCATCCAGGCCGAGCCGGGCGATTCCGACCGGCGCCTGTTCGACCGTCAGGCGGAACTGCTCCTCGGCCTCTGACGCCGCTTCCTCGGCGGTCTTGCGGCGTCCGATTTCCTGCTGCAGTTGATCGAGCCGCTCCTCGGCGATGCGAGCGCTCTCCGCGGACTGGCGCCGCGCGCGTCTCTCGGCGTCGAAGAGAATCGACGCCGTGAGCGTGACCATGAGATAGAATTCCAGCCCCCAAAGATTCGAGAGTTGGAACCCGAGGATCACGCCGCTGGGCTGCACCCGCAGAATGGCGGCCACGACTACGCCCAGGCCCGTGGTCAGGAGCGCCGGACCCAATCCGCCGAACCAGCAGGCCAGCAACACCGCGATATAGAACATCGCGTATTGGTGCTGATATCCGAAGAAGGCCCCGAGCAGCAGGCGCGCGGCGGTGGCAGCGGCCGCGGCTACGATCGCATAGACGTACGCCGCCAGCCCTGCGTGGGGACGCGCCGCCCAGCGCCGTTCCTGCATGTCCCCGTTTATTGGCATGTAGCTAATGTGGCGCAGACAGCCCGTGTTAATTTCAGTCTAGCGCAGTACGCCTGTCTGGTAGTCCACATTGATGTGCTGGGCCTGGTACTCGTAGCGCGCGTTGGTATCCGCGATCTGCGCGGAAGTGAGGTTGAGCTGTGCCGTGGTGAGCTCCACGATGTTGCTCAGGCCCAGGTCGTAACGGCTCTGCGCCAAGTCGAGCGCCTGCTTCGCCTGGTCGACCATCTGTGACGTCAGCGCCATGCGGTCATAGGCCGTGGTGGCGTTATAGTAAGCCACGCGCACATCGCGTGTGACCCGGTTCTCGAGATCTGTGATGTCCTCGGCGGCGGCCTTGGCCTTTAATTCCGCTTCGGTTTGCCGCGCGCGAAAAAGGCCGCCGTTGAAGATGGGGATGGTCACGTTCAGCCCGACTGCGCCGTACCGTCCGGGAATCGCCGCCTCGCCGGCCGGCGCGAAGCCCGCGGTGGCGAGCACGCCAACGCTCGGATAGAACAGGTCGTGTTCGGCCCGCGCGAAGCGCTGCTGCGCGTTCTCTTCCAGGCGCAGATCCTTCAGGTCCGGGCGTTGCTGCATGGCCTGCCGGACCAGATCGACGACGCGGTCGGGCAGCGGCGCGGGCAGCGGCTCCTCCGCCAGATCGAAGCGCGTTTCATTGGGCAGCCCCATGGCGGCCGCGAGATTGGCCTGCGCCGCCTGGAGATCATTCTGCGCCTGCGTGACGAGCAGTTTGGCGTCGGACAGGTTGACATCGGCGAATTTCACGTCGAGC
>DATGMB010000310.1:0-8487 GCA_035293845.1 Bryobacteraceae bacterium | reverse complement strand
GACACGCTGGCATTATGGACGCCGGAGGGCTACGCGCGCGCGATCGCGCGTCCGGCCGGCGCGGCGGTCACGGTGCTGACGCCGCGTCCGATCGTCGAATGTCTGCGGCGGGGATACCGGCCCGAGATCCACCGTTCGCTCGGTGCGAGCCCATGATGAAGTCCGTCATCCTCTCGGTTTGTTTCACGGCCGCGGCAGCCTCCGCCGCCAGCCTCACCGGCAACTGGCTGATCGCGATTCCCAATGGCGATGGCACCGTGCAGCGCACGTATCTCAACCTCAAGCAGCAGGACGGCCGCATCACCGGCACGATCCGTTGGACGCTGCACCTCTTCACGATCGACCGCAGCAGCGGCGGACCCGGCGGTTTCACGATCAGCGGGGGCATGCCGATCCTCGGCACCGAGCGGCGTAAGACCTATCGCGGCAAGCTCGCGGGCAATGAACTGCAACTCAAAGAGATCCTCGCCACCGGCCCCGGCCCGACGTTGATCGCCCGCCGCGTTCCGGCCGGCGAAGGCGCTCTGCCGCCGCGCATTCCGCCGCCGCCGCTGCGCCCCGTCCGCTGGAACGGCCTCGCCCGCACGCCACCCATGGGCTGGAACAGTTGGAACAAGTTCGCCAACCGCGTCGACGATGCCACGGTACGGCAGATCGCCGATGCCATGGCGCGCAACGGCATGCGCGAGGCCGGGTACGTCTACGTGACGATCGACGACACCTGGGCGGGCGAGCGCGACGCACGCGGCGAGATCCACCCCAACCGCAAATTCCCAGACATGAAAGCGCTCGCCGATTACGTCCATTCGAGGGGCCTGAAGCTCGGCATTTATTCTTCTCCCGGACCCGTCACCTGCGAGGGCTATGAGGGCAGCTACGGCCACGAGCAGCAGGACGCGAATACCTACGCCGCCTGGGGCATCGATTTCCTGAAGTACGACTGGTGCGGTGCGTTTATGATCTACAAGGATTCGGAAATGCAGGCCGTCTACCAGAAGATGGGCGAGGCGCTGCTCGCTTCCGGCCGCCCGATCGTCTACAGCATCTGCCAATACGGCGTCGGCGAGGTCTGGAAATGGGGAGCCGATGCCGGCGGAAATCTCTGGCGCACTGGTGGCGATATTCGCGACACGTGGGAATCGATGAGCCGCATCGGATTCAGCCAGTACCCGCTCGCCCCCTTCGCGCGGCCCGGCCACTGGAACGATCCCGACATGCTCGAAATCGGCAACGGCGGCATGACGGACACCGAATACCGCACGCACATGAGCCTGTGGTCGATGCTCGCCGCGCCGCTGATCGCCGGCAACGACGTCCGCAATATGACGCCATCGATCCGCGAGATTGTGCTGAACCGCGAGGTGATCGCGATCGATCAGGACCCGGCGGGGCGTCAGGGGAAACGCGCGTGGCAATCCGGCATGCGGGAGGTCTGGACCAGGGAACTCGCGGGCGGCGACACCGCGCTGGCGGTGTTCAACCGCGCGCCGCAGGATGCGCGCGTGACGTTTCGCTGGGCGGATGCCGGATTGGTCAACCCGCCTTCGCGCATCCGCGATGTGTGGCGCCATACCGACGGGAAGGCGGCCGGGCCGGAGTATTCGGCCGACGTTCCCGGACACGGCGTGGTGATGCTGCGGGTGCGCTGAGGTGCCTTCCG
Source organism: Bryobacteraceae bacterium (assembly GCA_035293845.1). Lineage (GTDB taxonomy): Bacteria > Acidobacteriota > Terriglobia > Bryobacterales > Bryobacteraceae > DATGMB01. Next base: position 6,827 of record DATGMB010000310.1, on the reverse strand, counting down.
CTTATGTCCGCGGGGTTGAAACGCCGCGCCCCGCAACCACGCCGCGCGTCATGCTAACCTGACGCTTCCGAACTCATGAAAACCACTCTTCTTCTGCTGGCGCTACTCGCGCCGGCCAGCGCATCTGACCGCGAATTTTCGATCTTCGGCCTCCAGTGCCAGGCCGTCACGTGCGAGGCGCGGGAGGGCATCATGCCCCACCGGCTGACCACCATCGAAGTCTCGGGCAAGGCCGCGCCGTACGCGGGCTACAGCCTGACGCTGCGGCTGGTGAACCGGCAGAACAACTCCGTGGTATTCGAGCGCAAGACCGGCGTGATGGCGGACGGCGGCTTCACCGCCAGTCTTCCCGCGTATAATCTGCCCGACGGGCAGTACGCGTTCCTTTTCGCCTCGCCGGGGCAGGCGCCGAAGGCCGTCGCGGGCGGCGTCTTCACCATCGGACCGTTCGGCGCGCCGGCGGCTGCACAGACTGCGCCGGCGGCTCCGGCAGGCGGGCTCTCGGGTCACTGGCTCGGGATCGCGGGCACGGCTGCGGATGTCACGATCAAGCCCGATGGCACGTACGTCTCCGGCGGGACCGCCACTGGCACGTGGCGGCAGCAGGGCAGCGACGCATCCTTCACGGGCCCGCTCGCGGCCTGGAACGGCGGCCACGGCAAGCTGAAACCCTCGGGTGACGTGATCGAGTTCTACTGGACCAACGCGGCGGGAGCGAAACAGTATTTCGTGCTCGCGAAGCATTGAAGGCCCGCCAGAGCGCGATTGGCGCTTCCACTCGCGTGCTAACATGGTGATTTCCAACCACCTTGATTAAAGCCGTCAAAGGAACCAGAGACTTACTGCCCCCATCCACGGAGGTGTGGAACCGCGTGGAGGCCGCGGCGCGCGAGATTTTCCGCGCCTACAACTACCACGAGATCCGCACCCCGATCCTCGAAGAGACGCAGCTTTTCGCGCGCGGCGTGGGCCAGGAGACCGACATCGTCACCAAGGAGATGTACACGTTCACGGACCGCGACGAAAGCTCGCTCACGCTGCGGCCGGAGAACACCGCCTCGGTGATCCGCGCCTACATCGAGCACCGGCTCGACCAGCGGCCCGGCGTCCAGAAGCTCTATTACATCGGCCCGATGTTCCGCCGCGAGCGGCCGCAGAAGGGCCGCTACCGGCAGTTCTACCAGATCGGCGCGGAGGCCATCGGCTCGGAATCTCCGGTGGTCGATGCCGAGGTGATCGCGCTCGTGATCGATATCCTCAATGGCGTCGGGCTCGAAGGCTTCCAGTTGCTGATCAACTCCGTCGGCGACGCCAAATGCCGGCCGCAGTACGTCGAGCGGCTGCGCGAGGAGCTGAAATCCGTGGCGCCGCGCATGTGCGGCGACTGCCAGCGGCGCGCGGAGACCAACCCGCTGCGCGTGCTCGATTGCAAAGTCGAAGCCGACCAGCCGATCATCGACGCGCTGCCCCACATCACCGATTGCCTGTGCGACGAGTGCCGCGCGCACTTCGATGCGGTGAAGCAATACCTCGAAGATCTCGGCATCCCGTACGAGGTCCGGCCGCGCCTGGTGCGCGGGCTCGATTACTACATGCGCACGACGTTCGAAGTGGTGCACGGCGCGCTGGGAGCGCAGAATTCCGTGCTCGGCGGCGGCCGCTACGACGGGCTCGCCGAATCTCTGGGCTCCAAGGTGCACGCGCCCGGCATCGGATTCTCGATCGGCGAGGACCGGCTCGTGATGTCCGTCGAAGGCGATCAGCCGGCGGCGGAACTGGATCTGCTGATCGCGCCGCTGGGCGATGCGGCGGTGCGTCACGCGGCCGTGCTGGCGCGCGAATTGCGGCTCGCGGGCGTGAGCGTGGAGCTGGCCGAGGGCAGGCTGAAACGCGCCATGGAGCTGGCCAACAAGCTCGGCGCCCGGTTTACCCTGATCCTCGGCGAAAATGAAATGGCCGAAGGGCGCTACGCGCTGAAGAATATGGCCTCGGGCGAGCAGATCAGCCTCACCCGCGACGAGATTGCCGGTAAGCTGGTAGCTAACGCCTAGCAAGCCGCGACCGTAAGGGAGCGGTGGGACTCACCAAGGCATAGAAGACTACTTTATGGAACCTGTTCGACTCGATTTCCTCGGCGACCTTCGCCGCACCCACACCTGCGGGCAATTGCGCGCCGCCGACGAAGGCAAGACCGTCCTGCTCATGGGATGGGTGCATCGCCGCCGCGACCACGGCGGCGTGATCTTCGTCGACCTGCGCGACCGCGAGGGCCTCACGCAGGTGGTGTTCCATGAGGACGTCGATCCCGCCGTTCACCGCCGCGCCGAAGAAGTGCGGCCGGAGTACGTGATCGCGGTCGAAGGCCGGGTGATGCCGCGCGGCAATGGCGCGGTCAATCCCAAGCTCGCCACGGGCGAAATTGAAGTCGCCGCGTCGAAGGTGTGGCTGCTCAACGAATCGCGCACGCCGCCGTTCCCCATGGAGGACCAGGTGGACGTGAGCGAGGACGCGCGCCTCAAGTACCGCTACGTCGACCTGCGCCGCCCGCGCATGCAGCGCAATATCATGCTGCGCTCGAAGATCGCCTTCGCGGTGCGGGAATGCCTGTACGCGCAGGGGTTTCTCGAAATCGAGACGCCGTTCCTGACGCGGTCGACGCCCGAGGGCGCGCGCGATTACCTGGTGCCCTGCCGCGTGCAGCCCGGCACGTTCTACGCGCTGCCGCAATCGCCGCAGATCTTCAAGCAAATCCTGATGGTGAGCGGCTACGAAAAGTACTTCCAGATCGTGCGCTGTTTCCGCGATGAGGATTTCCGCGCCGACCGGCAGGCCGAGTTCACGCAAATCGACCTCGAAATGTCGTTCCCGCAGCAGGAGCGGGTCTTCGAGGTGGTCGAGGGCATGATGCACCGCATCTGCGCGGTGGCGGGCCACAACGTCACGCTGCCGTTCCCGCGCATGACGTACGCCGAGGCGATGCGCAGCTACGGCAGCGACAAGCCGGACCGCCGCGTGCCGCCGATGTATCCCGTCGAGGATCTGGCGCCCGATCTGGCGACCGCCGGGATGCCGCTCGAAGCCATCGTGATTCCGGGCGTCGGCACGGCGAGCCGCAAGGAGCGCGACGAGCTCAAGGCGTTCGGCCAGGAGCGCGGGCTGCGCGTCTATGACGACGCCAAACGCCTGGAGCGCGATTACCCGGCCGAGATGGCGCAGATCCGCCAGCGTACCGGCGCCGGCGAAAACGATCTGCTGATCCTCGCCACGTGGGCCGGCGAGCCGAAGGGCCACCGTCCCGACGAAACCGCTTACCAGGCCTGCGGCCAGTTGCGGCTCTACTGCGCCCAGAAGTTCAACGACCGCCACAAGCTGCTCGACCCGAAGCGCCTCGAATTCCTCTGGGTGACCGACTTCCCAATGTTCGAGTGGAACGACGAGGAGAACCGCTGGGTGGCCGCGCACCATCCGTTCACCTCGGTGCACGACGAGGACCTCGACAAGCTGGAGACCGACCCGGCCCACTGCCGCGCCAAGTCGTACGATCTGGTGCTCAACGGCATGGAGCTGGCCTCGGGCTCGATCCGTATTCACCGCCGCGACGTGCAGTCGAAGGTGTTCGCCGCGCTCGGCTTCACGGACGAGGAAGCCCGCCGCCGCTTCGGCTTCCTCCTCGATGCGCTGGAATACGGCGCGCCGCCGCACGGGGGCATCGCGCTCGGCCTGGACCGCATCGTCATGATCCTCGCGGGCGAGAGCTCGATCCGCGATGTAATCCCCTTCCCCAAGACCGCGCGCGGCGCCGATTTGATGTGCGACGCGCCCTCGGAAGTGCCGGAGCGCCAGTTGCGCGAGATCGGGATTGCGGTCAGGGCGCCGGGGAAGTAGGACGTTCGCCGCATGTGGAAATGTCCGAGCTGCAGTGAAGCGGTGGACGATTCATTTGACGCCTATTGGAAATGCGGCCGGCGGAAACCCGCGCGGGCGGCGGAGCTCGTCGCCGGCGCTATCCGCGATCTCAACGCCAGCGCGCACGGGCGCGGGATGCTGCTGGTCACCGGCATTGGCAGCGCGCTGGCTCGTGATCCTTTGGCCCGGCGAATGGGCGCGCGCTGCCCGATGGAAGCGGATGTCTATCCGCGCTGCCACTTGCCGCGCGTGAAATCCGGAAACTCCACGGGCGCGCTGCCCTTTGCCACCGACACCTCGCTCAACGCACCGGCCGCGCTCCACGCCGCGGCGTCATACACGTCGATATCCGGCGCCGTCCCTTCGCGCAGGCACTGCACGAGCCGGTAGCACATGATGAAATCCATGCCACCGTGGCCGCCCAGCTTCTTCGCGATTTCTCCCATTTGGGTCCAGATGGGCGGCTCGAATTCCTGTTTGTACGGATCGAGCGGGCCGAACTCCTCGCCGCCGCGCCCGTCGATGTAAATGCGCGGCGGATAGTCCTTGAAGATGCCCTTCGTGCCCGCGATCAGGTTGATGCGGTCGTAGGGCTGCGGGCTGCTCACGTTGTGCTCCAGCCGGATCAGGCGGCCCTTGGCGGTGCGGATCAGGCTGGTGTTCTGGTCGCCGCAGAGGTACGTTTCCTTGCGGCGCGGGTCGTCGGGCGCGGTGTGGGTCTCGCGGTAGGCCGCGAGCGACACCGAAAGCGAGCTCATCGAGACAATCGTCTGGAAGCGGTCGCCGCGGTTGATGTCCATGTAGTGCGCCACCGGCCCGAGGCCGTGCGTGGGATACAGATTGCCGTTGCGGTGGAAATGCTCGTCGCGCCGCCACAGTCCTTCGCCCTGGTGCGAGAAGAGGATGCTGCGCAGATCGTGGAGATAGGCGGCGCCACCGTGGATCAGCTCGCCGAACATCCCCGCCTTGACCATGTTCCAGACCATCATTTCGTTGTAGCCGTAGCAGCAGTTTTCGAGCTGCATGCAGTGGCGGCGGGTCTGCTCGGAGGTCTCGACCATCTGCCAGCAATCTTCGAGCGTGCGCGCGGCGGGCACTTCGATGCCCACGTGCCGCCCCTGCTTCATGGCATAGACGGCGATCGGCACGTGCCAGATCCACGGCGTCGCGACGATGACGAGGTCGAGATCGTCGCGCTTCGCCAAGGCTTCGAAGGCGTGATCGCTGCCCGCGTAGATCTCGACCGGCGCGGTCTGCCCGGCGCGCTGCAGCCGCTCCTGCCCGCGCACGCACTTTTCCCGCACGATGTCGCACAGCGCCGGGATCTCGACGTTCTCGACCGCCGCGAAATTTTGGAGCAGCGACGTGCCCCGCCCGCCGACGCCGACGATGCCGATCCGCACCTTGGGCCGTGCATCGAATTTGACGCCGTACATGCTGGCGCTGCCCGCCGGAGCGGGCGGAGTTTGCGGGGTCGCGGAGGCGGCGCTGGCCAAACCGGCGAGCGACGCCAGGCGCAGCAGATCGCGTCGGGTTGCGCCATCGTCATTCATACGGATGACTCCTGAGAGTGAATTCGTTGCTCAGTATAGCGCGGCGGCGCCGGCCGTCGCGTGCGTCTTGCGGCTTCAATCTCGGCAGGCCGATCACCCCCGGAGTGCTGTCAACAGGCGGATGACTTCGCGATAGCACTTTTCAAATGAAGGAGCCCGTTTTGCCGCTTCGAGATCGAATCGCGCGCTAAAAGATGGCTGATCCACAGTCGGCGAGTACGCGCCGCTCCGGATTCGCTGGTTCAGCCACTCCTTGGCGCCACGGACGGCCTCCGGATTCTCTGGCCGCTCCAGATCGGCGGGCAATCCTTTATGCCCCCGCAACGACTCAGCGGCTGCGAGAAACCACGATTCGAACTCTTTGTTGGCAAGCACCACCGCGGACGGGCGATCGATGCGCGCCGCCTGAACGCGGGCAAGCAGTGACGGACCGAGTTCTGCCGGACAATCATCATCTGCGTCGAGAAGCACCAAAATTCCAGCGCCGGAGGCGGCTCGAACGGCGGCGAATCCCACGGCTCTTTCGAGCTCCGCCTGTTTTAACAGCCGACTCTTGGTAACGCGAATCGGATGCGGCACCTGGACTCTCAAGCCGGGATCGAAACGTTCCGCAATTCTGCGGATGAGTATTGGGACCGATTCACACTCGCCGTGGCCTTCTACAATACAGACAATTTCAACCGGCATCAGCCCCGCTCACGATCGAACAGATCTAGCTGGCGGTCGACCTTATCGGGCGCAGAGTCGGGATCGGGTCGCAGTTGATCCATTCGCAGCAGCTCTCCCGGGGTGTAGAGGCGATCTCGTAACGCGGTTTTGCCGGCAGCATCGAGTGGCGCGATATGCGTCGAACCCTTGTCAGCATAAACGGCAAGAATCGAGGCGGGATCGAGTTCTCCATTATCGAGCAAGTCCCCGCTGTGACTCGTCACGATGACCTGGGTACTGCGGCTGGCCTCGCGCAGACCATCGCGCAACAGGCCGGCGGCCGCGGGATGGAGCGCAATTTCGGGCTCTTCAATGCCGACCAGGGTGACCGGCCCGGCGCCATTTCCGGACTGAAACAGCGCGACGAGGATTCCGAGTGCGCGGACAGTCCCATCGGACATATTTGAGGCGAGAAACCGCCAGGGATCCTTCGTGCCAGCCACTTGTTGACGAAATTCCAGGGTTTCCTTCGGACCGACAACTTTGACATCTACGCCGTGAACACCAGGAACCACCTTTGCCAGATACTCCTCGATGCGAGCTTTCCGCCCATGGTGGTTTTTATTTAATTGCGCCAGAACACTGGTGATATTACTGCCATCGCGAGCCAGCAACTCTCCGGCGTCGGGAGATTGAAGGTCGCGAATGCGGTCCGGATTC
>DATGMB010000309.1:0-3876 GCA_035293845.1 Bryobacteraceae bacterium | reverse complement strand
TGGCTGGTGCCGGCCTGCAGCGCGAGGCCGTTCTGCATCATGGCCTCGATCGAATAGCTGCGCAGCGCGCCCGCGAACTTTTCCGCCCGCGTCTTGACGCCCTTGATCACCGGCATCGCCATGATCTGCTCGGCGACCTCGGCGTAGATGTCCAGGATGCGCAGCACCTCCTCCACAGCCTCTTCGTGGTTCGAGTGCGCCGTGTGGCCTTCCTGCCAGAGGAACTCGGTCGTGCGCAGGAACATGCGCGTCCGCAGCTCCCATCGCAGCACGTTAGCCCACTGGTTGATCAGCACCGGCAGGTCGCGCCAGCTCTGGATCCAGCGCGAAAAGAAGTGGCCGATGATCGTCTCGGACGTCGGCCGGATCACGTACGGCTCTTCGAGCTCCTTGCCGCCGGCGATGGTCACGACCGCCAGCTCGGGCGAGAAGCCTTCCACATGCTCCGCTTCCTTGCGCAGGAAGCTCTGCGGGATCAGCAGCGGGAAATACGCGTTCTGATGGCCGGTCGCCTTGAAGCGGTCGTCGAATTCGCGCTGGAGGCGCTCCCAGACGGCGTAGCCGTTAGGCTTGATGACCATGCAGCCCTTGACGATTTCGGCCGGCTCGGCCATATCGCCTTGCAGCACGACATCCTGGTACCAGGTAGCGAAATCCTGCGCGCGCGGAGTGATCGGAGATTCAGGCATGTAGGTTGAAATTTCAGGGTAGCAGAATGCCGGGACGGGCCTGCTCCACCGGACGCAACTTCAGCGAAACCAGGATACCGGTGGGATGCGTCTCATTGGACATAGCATGTTTCCCGTCCTAAATCCCACGAAAAATACCCTTGTGCGCTGCGGCTTGTCCGCGGCGGTTCTGTGTTTTGCGGCGGCGGCTTTCGCCCAGCAGGCTCCGCCCGCCGGTGTGCCGAATTTTCACATCGTCAATGAGCACGTCCTCCGCGGCGGCCAGCCGTCCGAGGAGGGTTTGCGCAACCTGGCGAAGATGGGGGTGAAGACCGTCATCGACCTGCGGGAGGCCAACGGCGAAATGCTGGCGGAAAAGCAGATCGTCGAAGCCGCCGGGATGCACTTCATCAATGTCCCGATGCGCGGCATGCACCGCCCGGACGATGCCGACGTGGCGAAAGTGTTGTCGCTGTTTGAGGATAAGGACGCAGGACCGGTATTCGTCCATTGCCAGCGCGGCGCGGATCGCACCGGCACGGTCGTGGCCTGCTACCGCATCTCCCACGATCACTGGGACAACGGCCGGGCGCTCGACGAAGCCAAGCAGTTGGGCATGCACTGGACCCAGAAGGCGATGCAGCACTACGTCAAGGGGTATCATCCGGTGCAGAACGCCTCCAACGCCGCCCCTGTGGCGAACAATTAGCAAAACTGGCCCGCTGGTGTGCAGGCCCGAAGCCTGCACACCAAGCCGGCTTACCGGGTCCGGCGGTGTCGCTGCACCACACTCCGGATGTGCCTGACCGTCCTCATTTCTCCCGCCCGGCCGGGCGGGGACCTAAAACGTTGTATCCTCAATTGAATTCCGATATAGGCACGCCTTATACTGTGTGGTCGGTTCGTCTGTGAGCGGAGTCAATGTCCGCGCCGGGACCCGACGGGGCGCCCGCCGATGGCGGGTGCGGGCCCGGAGTATTCCGAAGGAGGATCTTTGTCGATGCTCTTCAAGCACGGCGCTACGGGTGTAAAGCGCCTCTTCACATTCCTGATTTCGATTCTGGCCCTCGCGGCGCCGGCGCTGGCGCAGGAGCAGGGGGGCGGGGAAGCCAACCTCAAACTCCCGGACCTCCGAAGCGCCACCTTTCTGAACGGCGTGGACGGCCATACCCTGCTGCTCGGCGGGCTTGCCGTCAGCTTTCTCGGCCTGCTATTCGGCCTCGCGATCTTTGTGCGCCTGCGGAACATGCCCGTGCACACGGCCATGCGGGACGTCTCCGAGCTGATCTACGAAACCTGCAAAACCTACCTGGCGACCCAGGGCAAGTTCCTCATGCTCCTGGAGTTGTTCATCGCCGTTATCATCGTTTTCTATTTCGGTTTCCTGCAGGGGTTCGCGGCGTATAAGGTCGGAATCATCCTGATCTTCAGCGTGATCGGCATTTCGGGCAGCTTCTCGGTGGCGGCGTTCGGCATGCGGGTGAACACGTTCGCCAATTCGCGCACAGCGTTCGCTTCGCTGCGCGGCAAGGCGTACCCCTGCTACGACATTCCGCTGCAGGCGGGCATGAGCATCGGGATGCTGCTGGTTTCGGTCGAGCTGCTGATCATGCTGTTCATCCTGCTCTTCGTTCCCGGCGATCTTGCCGGGCCGTGCTTCATCGGCTTCGCCATCGGCGAATCGCTGGGCGCGGCGGCGCTGCGCGTGGCCGGCGGCATCTTCACGAAGATTGCGGATATCGGCAGCGATCTGATGAAGATCGTCTTCAAAATCAAGGAAGACGACGCGCGCAATCCCGGCGTGATCGCCGATTGCACCGGCGATAACGCCGGCGATTCGGTCGGCCCGTCGGCGGATGGCTTCGAAACCTACGGCGTCACCGGCGTCGCGCTCATCACATTCATTCTGCTCGCGGTGCACGATCCCATCGTGCAGGTGCAGCTTCTGGTCTGGATCTTCGCCATGCGCGTAATGATGGTGATCTCTTCGGGGGTCGGCTACTTCGTGAATGGCGCGATCGCCAAAGCGCGTTATGGCGCTTCCGACAAAATGAACTTCGAAGCGCCGCTGACCACGCTCGTCTGGCTCACCTCGCTGCTTTCGATCGGCCTCACCTACCTGATCAGCGCCTATATGATCCCCTCACTCGGCGGCGATACGTCGCTGTGGTGGAAGCTCGCGACGGTGATCAGTTGCGGCACGCTCGCCGGCGCGCTGATTCCGGAGTTCGTCAAGGTCTTCACCTCCACCAATTCGCGCCATGTGCGGGAGATCGTCACCAGCTCGCGCGAAGGCGGCGCATCGCTCAACATCCTTTCGGGATTCGTGGCCGGCAACTTCAGCGCGTTCTGGCTGGGCTTCATCATGCTCGCGCTGATGAGCGTCGGGTATCTGGTGAGCACGCAGGGCCTCGGCGCTCTGATGGTCGCCCCGGCCGTGTTCGCCTTCGGCCTGGTGGCCTTCGGCTTCCTCGGCATGGGCCCGGTGACGATCGCGGTCGACAGCTACGGCCCGGTTACGGATAATGCGCAGTCGATCTACGAGCTTTCCATGATCGAGACCCTGCCGGGGTTCGAGCAGGACGTGCAGAAGACCTTCGGCTTCCGTCCCGAGTTCGACCGCGCCAAGGACAACCTGGAGGAGAACGACGGCGCCGGCAATACCTTCAAGGCCACGTCCAAGCCGGTGCTGATCGGCACGGCGGTGGTCGGTGCAACGACGATGATCTTCTCGACCATCGTGGCGCTCACCAACGGGCTCACCACGAACCTGGAGAAGCTCTCGCTGATGTACGCGCCGTTCCTGCTCGGCTTGATCGCCGGCGGCGCCGTGATCTACTGGTTCACCGGCGCAAGCGCTCAGGCCGTCACCACGGGCGCGTACCGTGCGGTCGAGTTCATCAAGCGCAATATCCGGCTGGAAGGTGTGGACAAGGCGTCGGTCGCGGATTCCAAGAAGGTGGTCGAGATCTGCACGCAATACGCGCAGAAAGGCATGCTGAACATCTTCCTCGTGGTCTTCTTCGCCACGCTCGCCTTCGCGTTCCTCGAGCCGTTCTTCTTCGTGGGATACCTGATTTCGATCGCGCTGTTCGGCTTGTATCAGGCGATTTTCATGGCCAACGCCGGCGGCGCGTGGGATAACGCAAAGAAGGTGGTCGAGACCGAGCTGCGCGCCAAGGGCACCGACCTGCACGCTGCAACGGTG
>DATGMB010000308.1:0-2842 GCA_035293845.1 Bryobacteraceae bacterium | reverse complement strand
TACGAGCAGTGGCGATACCGCTTCATTTCCGGTGTCGGCTACAACATCGTCGTGGAATTCGACGATCCCGCAAATAACGGCGAGTTCCGGATGACTTCGGACCCGAACGGCGGCGGCCGCGGCCGTTAATTCTCGATGTTCAGCACTTCAAAATGGAACCGGTCCGGCGGCAGCAGCGAGGTTTCGTCCGGAGCCAGGTGCGACCACGTCTGGTACGCGGTGTCCGCCACCTTCGAGTTCAGATAGAACAGAAACTGGCCGGACACGCAGTCGATCGGCGGCGGCTGGCGGAACGTCAGCCGCAGCCCGACCGCCCGGTCCAGGGCCACGCCGGGCGTCGGCACTTCCTTCTCCATGAGCAGATTCACAAAGCTCGCGCGGCTGGCATGCGGCCACACATCCGGGTGGAGCAGCTTCTTGAGGTTCTCCTCGCACTCGAAGGTGATCTCGCACTGCCGCACCCACTCGAGAATCGAATCTCCCCACAGCCAGTGCGCCAGCATGCCGCGGTATTGCTCGATGAGCTGCAGCGCCAGCTCGAAGCGCCGCTGCTCGATCACCTCCGCATCCGCTCCGGTCGCCGGCAGCATGTCATCGGCCTCCTCGAGAACGCGCGACGTCAGATCGTTCTCTCCGGGCTCGCCGTACCCGGCATGTACCAGCAGCGGCGGCAGCTCGTGGGTCTTGCTCCCTGGTATCTCGATGTACCGTCCGTGGCTCATTTCGTAACCCTCGGCACTTCTAAAGACGTCTGAGTGCCCCTCCTTTGTTTCACTGTTGTAGCACAGCCCATGCCAACGTGAGTTAAAAATGTTTTCGATTGCCGCCATACATACTGCGAATCACGGCTTTAGCACTCGCGTCCGGCTGCTAACAATCCGTCTGTGCCGGCGCTCTCCGGCCGCAATCGCAATGTTATGATTCCCCTTTCTATGCCCGCCTACACCATCGGTGTCGACCTGGGCGGCACCAACCTGCGCGCCTCCGCGGTCGACCGCTCGGGCACGATGCTCGATAAAATCGCCGGCGCTACGAACTATGCCGAAGGCCGCGACGCTGTGCTGGCCGATCTCGTCCGCGCCGTCGATACCCTTCGCGAGCGCCACGGCGCGGCCGATCTCGCCGGCATCGGCGTGGGCGTGGCGGGTTTCATCCGCATGCGCGATGGCTTCGTGACCGGCTCCAACAACCTGCCGTACCTCGAAAACTTCCCCGTGCGCGATGAAATCGCGCGCCGGCTCCGCACTCGCGTGATCCTGGAGAACGACGCCAATGCCGCCGCGCTCGGCGAGGCGTGGGTCGGCGCCGGCCGCGGTGTGGCGAATCTCGTGCTGCTCACGCTCGGCACGGGCGTCGGCGGCGGCATCATTGTCGACGGGCACATCCTCCACGGGCACGACGGCATGGCCGGCGAGATCGGCCACACGACCATCTACCCCAACGGCAATCCCTGCGGCTGCGGCAGCCGCGGCTGCCTCGAAAAGCACGCCTCGGCCACGGCCGTCACGGCGATGGCCCGGCTCATGCACCTGGGCGACAATCTCACCTCCAAACAGGTCTACGACCTCGCCAAATCGGAGGGCGAGGCTGCGGGCAAGGCACGGGAGATCTGGAAGCATTTCGGCGAGGCCGTCGGAATCGCGCTCGCCACCCTCATCAACACCTTCAATTTTCCGCTGTATCTCCTGAGCGGCGGCGTGGTCGCCGCCTGGGACCTCTTCGCACCCGAAATGTTCCGCACGGTCGAACGCCGTTCCTTCACCTGGCGCGCCACGCAGGGGGAAGCGCGGATCACGCAGGCCGCTCTGGCGGGCGATGCCGGGCTGTACGGCGCAGCTTTCCTGCCGTGGCAAACCGCCGGATCTGCGGCAGGCCAGTAGACGGCGCTCCCGCCCGCGGCGAACGTCTCGCGTTCATCGGCGTTCATCGGCCAATCCTTTTCCGCTACGTGTTCGGGCGGTATTCCCGCCCTGGCAAGCCGCCCGATCCACCGCGGCCAATAACCACGCGCCTGATATACTTTTCTCACCGCCCGCTTATGAGCAAACGACTCCTCGTCCTGCTGCCGCTAGCCGTGCTCTCCTGGATCTCCGCGCAGGTCCGCCTCTCCTATCCGCTGGTCGCCGGGGATAACGGCCACGTGGCCCTCGGCCTCGCGCTGCGCAAGCTGACGGTCGCGGGCACGTTCCTGCAGGCGCCCGCCCATCCCGATGACGAGACCAACGCGCTGCTGGCCTACTTTGCCCACGGCAAGGGCCTGCGCACGATCGATCTGCAGAATAACCGCGGCGATGGAGGCCAGAACGAAATCGGCCCCGAACTCTTCGGCGACATGGCCGTCCTGCGCACCAGCGAGCTATTGGCCGCCCACCGCCTGGATGGCGCCGAGCAGTATTTCACGCGCGCCATCGATTACGGCTATTCCTTCGATCCGGAAGAAGTCATCGCCAAGTGGGGCAGGGAAGCGATCGTCGGCGATTACGCGCGCCTTTTCCGCACGCTGCGTCCCGATGTCATCGTCACCATGAACATTCAGGGACGCGGCGGCGACCGCGCCCACGAAGCCACCACCGTGCTCGTGCGCGAAGGCTACCGCGCCGCCGCCGACCCCAACGCCTACCCCGAGCAGCTCCGCGAAGGACTGCGCCCCTGGCAGGCCAAAAAGCTCTACTTCGCCGCCGGTTTCGGACCTCCCGGCGGCGGACGCGGCGGGCGCGGCGAAGCCCAGCCCACACCCCCGCCCGCACCGCCTGCCGGTCCGCCGGTGAAGCTCACGCCCGTCGATACCGCCGCCTACGATCCGCTGCTCGGCCGCACCTACGCCGAAATCGGCTCGGATGCC
>DATGMB010000307.1:0-5691 GCA_035293845.1 Bryobacteraceae bacterium | reverse complement strand
GAATCGGGAGGGTTTTGCGCGAAAACAAGCGCCGCGCTGAAGGCCGCCCCTGCGGCCAAGTGAAGAACCCGGGCCATTTGTGTGTCCGTATACTACGCTGCCGTACATACTAACATAGCGTCACAAAATGTCTATCGGGCCCCTGCCGGGGCACGCTTTTATATCGAAAAACCGCCGAGCTTCGGCGGTTTTTTGATGTAAGTTGTTGAATCTACGTTCAAAAACCGCCGAGGCTCAGCGGTTTTCGTTGCTGGAGGGGCCTTTGGGGGCTCCTCAATCCATGCCGCCCGCTGCGATGCGCGCGCTGACCGCCGCGACATCCTTTTCGAGCGCGCGGTCGCGTTCCAGGAACGCGGAAAGCTCGCGAATCCGGGCGTGCGTCTGCCGCGTTCCGCAACCGAGCCGTTCCGGCCCGCCCCGCAGATCCACCGCCTGCGCCGCAGCCAGCAGCAGCATCGCGGTCTCGTTGCGCAAGCATTCGAGCGCATCCATGGCGGTGACGGCGGCGTGCATCCCGAGGCTCACCACGTCCTGGTTGTATTGCTCGGTGGGCAGCGAATGGATCCCGCTCGGGCCCGCCATCTGACGCACCGCGCACGCCAGGCTGGTCATGCTCAACTGGATGCTCTTGAACCCGGAGTTGATGCCGGGCTCGGGCACGAGGTTGGCGGGAAGGCCGGCGTTAAAGCGGTCGTCGACCAGCAGCGCGATGAGAGCGTTGGCCCAGTTGGCCATCGCGGCAAAGTCGATCTTCCAGCCATCCAGCAGGCGCGAGATGTGACCGCCGTAGAAATTGCCGGCTTTGTAGAGTTCGCCGGTATCCGGGTCGACCAGCGGATTGTCATTCGCGGAATTGATTTCCCGCTCGATGACGGGCCGTGCGTCCGCCAGCGCCTCCCATACCTGACCCAGCCCCTGCGGAACGCAGCGCAGCGAATAGCAGGATTGGCCGCTCGATTCCTGCGTGTAGCCGGAGCCTTCGAGCATCTGGCGCAAGTATGCCGCCACGGCGATCTGTCCCGGGTGGCCCTTGCGCTCGTGGACCCATGCGGCGAAGGGCAGCGCGGGCGCCTGCATGGCTTCGATGCACAGCGCGATCCCCTGCAGCAGCGCGCGGAGCACGCGCGTCGCATCGACCTGAACGAGCGCGGCCACCGCCGTCATGACCGTGGTGCCGTTGATCAGCGCCAGCGCCTCCTTGGGCGCGAACTGCAGCGGATAGAGGCGCGCCTCGCGGAGCGCGTCGAGAGCCGGCATGCGGCGGCCGCCGAATTCGGCCTCGCCTTCGCCAACCAGCACGCGCGCGATGTACGCGGAAGGCATCAGGTCCCCCGATGCGCCGACCGATCCGTAGCGCGGCACGACCGGCGTGACGCCGCGGTTGAGCAGATCGCCGAGCGCGTCCACGAGCAGGTTGCGGACGGCTGAGGCGCCGGTGGCGAAGGTCGCCATGCGGAGCAGGATGGCGGCGCGGACGACGTCGCCCGGCAGCGGCTGGCCGGTGGCGCAGCCGAGATAAATGACCAGATTACGCTGCAGCGTTTCCATCTGCTCCGGCGCGAGCGAAATGCCGGCGTTGCCGCCGACGCCGGTATTCACGCCGTAGATGCGCTCGCCCGCCCGCAGCCGCTCTTCGAGCACCGCGCGGCCGTTCGCAATGCGGGTGCGCGCGCCGCCCGCCAGGCGCACTTCCGCGCCATCGCGCGCCACGCGCACTACGTCCTCAATCGAGAGCGGATCCGCTCCCACCACCACCACTTGTGCCATTACCGATTACTGTACCGTGAACGGGAACTTCGCCTCGTAGGTCTGGCCGCCGATGGCGTCCTTGACCGCGACCGCGATGGTGTACTCGCCGGGCTTGATGGTGGGGGTCAGGTTGATCCCCATGGTCGCGGGCACGTAGCGCTTGGGGTAGAACGACTCGCTCTGCTCGGCCGCTGGCTCGGGCTGCGTCCACATCACCTTGCCGCTCGGAGCGATCACGGACGTGACGTAGCTGACGTCGACCTTGTTGCGGTCGCCGTATTTGAAACCGGTGATGTCGAATTTGGCGAAGACGCCGTCGCCCGGATGGTAGTCGGGCTTTTCGGCCGGGCGCGTGCCATCTTCATCGCGGAAGAACTGGAAATTGCGGACGATCAGCGTGGGGCTGGGCTCGACGGCTTTACCGCGCACCTTGAACGGGTAGGCGAATTCGGTGCTGGTCTTGGCGAGCAGGTCTTCGGCCTTGACGACGATCTTGTAATCGCCCGGCGGCGCGAGCGGCGGCAGGGCCAGCGAGGTGGCAATTTTGGGCAGCCAGTCCTTATCCTGCGGCCCGACTTCGACGGTCATCTCGTTCTGGAAGATCTCGTCGAGCGGGATGCCCTGCGGGTCGAATGCCTGCACGGAATACCGGAGCTGGACTTTTTCGTTTTCGTTCCTGGTGTATCCGGCAATGCGGCAGGTGAACCAGACGATCTCTCCGGGAACGTGCTCGAAGCCCGGCGGATCGGGCGCGCCGCCATCCATCTGGCTGAGGACGGGGTTGACGATCTGGAGCGCCGGCGTGGCGGCGAAGAGGGTGGGAACAAGCGCGAGGGTGAGAAGGGCTCGCATGGGAACCTCTAGTCTGAGGATACGCCCGGGTAAGGAAGCCAGCGGATCTGGTTGCGGACTTCCTCGGCAGACCAGTCGAGCCAAAACGTGATCAACGCGTCGATGGTCTGCCCGATGGTGCGATTGGAGGAGATCAGGAGTACACCCGGGGAGTCGTATTCAGCGACGAACTCCTTAGAATGCGTGGCCATTGTCCGAAGATCGCCCGTGACCAGAACGCGCCCGGCCTCGGCAGCGATGCGAAGGACTTCGGGATCGGGCGTGCCATCGGAGTAGATCCCCTTCGCGCCGCGAAAGTCGATGGCCGGCTCACGCCGGCGCAAGCCCTGTTCGATGGCCGGCTTCAGGTTCGCATCGGCCTGGAATGTGATCTTCAACGCCGTTTGGCGGCGAGTTCACGACTAATCCGCTCGAACCGCTCCTGCTCGACGGCCGAGAGCGGGTACTGGGCTTTAATCTCTTCGAACAGGCGGTCCTGATCCCGGAGGTATTCCTGAACGGCATCGGGGTGGTCCAGCATAAACGCGATCGCACCGTACACCTTGGCCAGAGAGCCCATGGAAGGGTACGAGTGCAGCATCTCCTCGGGAGAAATGCCCTCCTGGAATTCGTGGTAGATGATATCCAGGCCAATCCGGCTCCCGGCGACGTAGTAGCCGCCGTTGCGGATCTCAACGTACTCGTTGTGGGGCATCATCTGCCTTCATGGTACCTCAGGTGTTGCCGAAGCAACTCCTTTGGTATACAACAATCCTGATGCAGATCTCAGCCGATCAATTTGCCGCCGCGTTAGACAGGCTCAGTGCGCTCGGGAGACGGCCGGGCAAAAAGCAAATGGACTTCATCAGGGCTCATTATGAGGCTCCAGACCGCACGGCCACGGCCACGGCTCTAGCCGAAAGCGCAGCATACAGCAGCTACAGCGCGGTCAACCTGCAATACGGCTTGCTGGCCAGAGCTCTCGCTGAAGAGACAGGAGCGACGGTTGAAGATGGGCGGCCCTGGGTCTCGCTCATCGTGGAGTTCGAGCGGCCCAAGGTCAAAGGGGGACACTGGCGGCTTAAGATGGGGGACGAATTCGCGCGCGGTCTTGAGAAGGCCGGCTGGGTGTAGGCCTAACTCAGCACGCGCCGCAGATACTCCGCCGTGTACGACCCCTCCACCCGCGCCACCTGCTCCGGCGTCCCCGCCGCCACCACCTCGCCGCCCTTCTCGCCGCCCTCGGGGCCGAGATCGATGACCCAGTCGGCGGCCTTGATCACATCCAGGTTGTGCTCGATGATCAACAGGCTGCCGCCGTTTTCGATCAGGCGCTGGAAGCTGGTGAGGAGCTTCGAAATGTCGTCGAAGTGGAGGCCGGTCGTGGGCTCGTCGAAGATGAAAAGCGTGCCTTCGACCGTTGCCGCGGCGAGGTACGCCGCCAGCTTGACGCGCTGCGCTTCACCGCCGGAAAGCGTGGTCGCGGACTGGCCGAGGCGCAGGTAGCCGAGGCCGACATCGTCCAGCACCTTGAGGCGCTGCACCAGGCGCGGCGTGGCGTGGAAGAATTCCATGGCTTCGCGGACAGTGAGCTGCAAAACCTCGTGAATATTGCGGCCGTTGTATTTAATTTCGAGGATGCCGCTCTTGTAGCGCGTGCCCTTGCATTCGTCGCAGACGAGCTCGACGTCGGCGAGGAATTGCATCTCGACCGTCACCGTCCCATCGCCCTGGCAGGTTTCGCAGCGGCCGCCGGGGATGTTGAACGAAAAATGCCCGCTGGTGTAGCCGCGCTTTTCGGCTTCGCGCGTCGAGGCGAAGAGGCCGCGGATGAGGTCGAAGGCCTTGAGATACGTGACGGGATTGGAACGCGGGGTACGGCCGATGGGCGACTGGTCGACCATCACGGTGCTGGCGATGCGCTCGGCGCCTTCGACCTTCTTGCAGGAGAGCTTCGGCCCGGCGGCTTCGAGCGCCTCGGCGGCGTTGTCGAATTCGGCGTCGTGATCCGATTCGCGTGCTTTGTGTAGCGCTTCGAGCGAGCGGAAGATCACGTCGTGCACGAGCGTCGATTTGCCGGAGCCGGAGACCCCGGTGATCGCGACCATCATGCCGAGCGGGATTTCGACATCGATATTCTTCAGATTGTGGACGCGCGCGCCGGAGAAGCGCAGCACGCGCCTGGGGTCGACCGGCCGGCGCGCGCGCGGCGCCGAGACATGCGCTTCGCCGCGCAGATACCTGGCCGTGAGCGAGCCGTTGCGATCGGCCATCAGCTTTTCGAGCGGGCCTTCGAAGATGATCCTGCCGCCGTGCTCGCCGGCGCCGGGGCCGAGGTCGACGATGTGATCGGCGGCGCGCATCACGTCGGGGTCGTGCTCGACCACCACGATCGTGTTGCCGAGCCCGCGCAGCTCTTCGAGAATGCGGATGAGGCGGCCGGTGTCGCGGCTGTGCAGGCCGATGGAGGGCTCGTCGAGCACGTAGCAGGCGCCGACGAGGCGCGAGCCGAGCGAGGTGGCGAGCTGGATGCGCTGCGCCTCGCCGCCGGAGAGCGTCGCCGAGAGGCGGTCGAGCGTCAGGTATTCGAGGCCGACATCGTTGAGGAATTTCAGCCGCTGGCGGATTTCGACCAGGATCTTATCGGCGATGGCGGCCTCTTCGGGGCCGAGCGCGAGCGCGTCGAAGAAATCGCGCGCCTCGGCGATGTTCATGCGCACGACTTCGCCCAGATTCTTGCCGCCGACCCGCACGTACAGCGCCTCCGGCCGCAGGCGCGCCCCGCGGCACTCCGGGCACAGCGCGTAGCCGCGATAGCGGCTCATGAAGACGCGCACGTGCATCTTGTACTTCTTGCTTTCGAGGTAATCGAAGAAGCGGCGCAGGAACTCCTCGACGCGCTCGCGGTCCGCGGCGCTCAGATCGCAGAACGGCGTCCGGGAGGGGAAGCTCTTGGCGTGCTTCTTGAAATTCGCGAGCCAGACGCGGTACTTGGGTTTGGTCCACGGCTCGACCGCGCCTTCCTCCAGGGACAGCGTCTTGTCCGGGATGACGCGGTCCATGTCGTAATCGATGGTGTTGCCGAATCCCTGGCAGCGCGGGCAGGCGCCG
>DATGMB010000306.1:0-4616 GCA_035293845.1 Bryobacteraceae bacterium | reverse complement strand
CACGTGGATGAGGATCTTGCCGGCCGCGCCTGGCACCACTATCCGCTGCAGCGCTGGGCCGGCTTCGAGGGCGACCACCTCCAGCCCGAGGAGACCACCGCGCCGTGGCTGCACTATCCGCCCGGCACGCTGCTGAACGAGATCTACACGGGCTGGCGCTGGCCGCACGTCACCGGCAAAATCGAGCACCGCCCGCTCGATTACCCCAAGCTCTGGCGCATCGCCCAGGGCAAAACGCGCAAGCCTCTCAAATTCGGCACCTGCTGCTCGCAGGTGATGGCGCTGTTCCTCGACATTCACACGCCGCACTACACCGACAAGCGCCAGGTGATCTGGGACATGGCGGAGGCCATGAACAAAGAGCTGCTGGCCCTGCGCGACGCCGGCTGCCGCGTCATCCAGATCGAGGAGCCGACCTTCCATTTCATGGCCAACACCTTCGGCAAGGACCACTCCGAAGTGAAATTCATGATCGACGCCTTCAACCGCGAGGTTCAGGGCCTCGACGACGTCGAGCTCTGGATCCATACCTGCTGGGGTAATCCCAACATGCAGCGCGTGATGGAGGACACGAGCTACGCCAATTCGATCGAGATCTACCTGGAACGCTGCCGCGGCGACGTCTGGACGCTCGAAATGAAGGACCGCAACCAGCGCGACCTCGATCTCTTCGAGCCCTTCAAGAACGACCTCAAGAAGAAGATCTGCATCGGCGCGGTAAGCCATCGCGTGCTGCAGGCCGACCGCGCCGAGGACGTCGCGGGCGAGATCCGCAAGGCGCTGCGCTACATCCCCGCCGAGCGCCTGATCGTTTCGAGCGACTGCGGCTTCGGGCGCCAGGGCTGCAACCGCGAGATCGCCTTCTACAAGGCCAGCGCCATCGCACAGGGCTGCAACATCGTGCGGCGCGAGCTCGGGCTGCCCGAGACCTACGTGCCCGCCGCCGACCCGCAGTTGCAGATCGACGTGGTGCCGGGACGGTCCTCGGCGGTGAGCCGCTAGGCGCGCTTGCGGGTGCGGGCCCGAATCGCCCCGAGGCGCCGGAACCGCGCGGCAACGATCACGCCAAGCGAGCCGATGAGCACAAAGCTCGACGGCTCGGGGGTGGCGGTGGTCCCGTTCAGCGAAAACGTCATATTGAAGGTCGGCGGAGTCGTTCCTCCCACGATGTCCGTCCCGATGCGGAGCCAGTCCGGATCGAGAAACTGGTCGCGGGTCCAGGCTTGCAGATCCGTAAAGCCGGCGGGAAACGGCGTCCCCGGCGGCACGATCGGCCGCGGCGCCGAGAGCCAATAGAAGGTGCCGGAAGCATCTGTGACCTGAACCTGAGGAACGAAGAAGTAATGGCCGGCAGGCAGGTTGAACGGAGTGGTGAAAGTCACGTTGAATTGAACTTCCTCGCCGGTCACCGGGCCGTTGCCGCCCGTGGTTTGGTGCGGTTCGGGATGGATCCCCCCGGGCTGTACGGAATTGGCGGCCACGAAGTTTGTGTTCAACGGTGTGGTGGTAAACGTGAGATTGCCTAACGCGGTGTTCCGATCGTCCAGTTCGACGTCCGCCGGGGAGTTGACCCTGGTCGGAACCTGAGGAGTCGAGAATGTGGGTGGGCCGCTGGTCCGCGCGACATTCGAGTCGGCGGGGAACACCTGGTAGATTTCGACTACCACCTGACCGATATGCGTACCGCCGCTGAGCAACCCGGTGAATGTGGCGCTGTTGATCAGGCTCTGCGCGGTCAGCGCAAAGTCATCCCCGGTTTCGATTTCGAATTTCCCGGTGGAGGAAGGCTGCGTCGCCGCCGCCATCTTGCCGTCGGGGTTCCCCGTGCTAAAGAAGATGATATCCGCCAATGCCGGCCTGGCCAGAAACACGGCGCACACCACCAGTTGCCACTTTCGAATGTACATACTTCTCCCTCCGTGAGGTCTTGCGAAACACGGTCGGTTTCCCGTGACAGCCAATTCGGTTGAGGTTAGTATACGCGCGCGGCGTCTCTGGACAATGACGGGTGAATTCGCCTGGATCGACCCTGCGTCAATTCCTGAACGCAGAAGGGTGCGTAGCGTGCGCCAGCGGACCGAAGTCACCGGGCAACTCCGCACTATTGCATTCGCCCCATTTGTGATATAGTGCTGCCACACTTTCGGAGGGGTGCCGAAATGTCCCGAGTTCGCGATATCGTCCACGACCGGGAGCTCTTCCACGTGGATGAGCGGGAAACGGTCGCAGGAGCGGCCCGGCGCATGGCCGAGCTGCACGTCGGAGCTATCCTGGTTCTGAAAGGGGATGAGCTGCGCGGCGTCTTCAGCGAGCGCGACCTCATGAAGCGCGTGGTTCTCGAACGGCTCGATCCGGAGCGCACGCCGGTGTCGGAGGTGATGAGCACGGCGCTCGCGACCATCGATGAGCTGGCCGACGTCGAAGAGGCCATGGAGATGATGCAGACGCAGAATTGCCGCCACCTGCCGGTGATGCGGGGATCGCGCGTCGTGGCGTTCCTTTCCATGCGCGACCTGATGAATTACGAGCTCGCGCGCAAGACCGAGGAACTGCACCACATGCGGGCGTTCATCCAGACCAACACGTGACCGGGTACGTGGTATTCGCCCACGGATCGCGCGTCGAATCCGCCAATGAGGCGGTCCGGGCGGTCGCAGCCGAATTGGCGCGTATCGGCGGGTTCCCGCTCATGGAGACGGCTTTCCTGGAACTGGGCGCCCCCGACCTGCCGGGCGCGGTCGAACGGCTGGTGGCGGCTGGGGTAGACCGCGTCGTCATTGTGCCTTATTTCCTCACACTGGGGTTGCACATGGAGCGGGACCTGCCTGCTCTGGTTCGCACCATCTCTAATCAACACAATGGGTTAGAGATCGCGGTAGCATCTCCTCTGGATGGCCACCCCGGCTTGGTGCAAGCGCTGCTCGATCGGGCCCGGCAGGCCGGCAAAAGCACATGAGTGCCATGCGCTCAGGGATTATTTGACAACCTCTCGCTAAAGTTTAATAATGGTTTTGGACTAAATGAGCGACCGGGACGTGCCCGGTCGGCCAGCACCCATTCGGGGCGCTTCAAAGTCGACAATTCGCGAGGGAGGCAATCGAAAAACACATGGCAAAGATTATCGGTATTGATCTGGGCACCACGAATTCGTGCGTGGCCGTGATGGAAGCCGGCCAGCCCACGGTCATTCCCAATCAGGAGGGCTCCCGCACCACTCCGTCCGTCGTGGGATTCACCAAGGGCGGCGAGCGGCTGGTGGGCCAGGTGGCCAAGCGCCAGGCCATCACCAACCCGGAAAACACGATTTTCTCGATCAAGCGCTTCATGGGGCGCCGCTATGACGAGGTCACCGAGGAAATGAAGCTGGTGCCTTATAAGGTGGTCCGCGGTGACAACGGCGATGCGCGTGTCGATATCAGTGGCAAGAAGTAC
Source organism: Bryobacteraceae bacterium (assembly GCA_035293845.1). GTDB lineage: Bacteria > Acidobacteriota > Terriglobia > Bryobacterales > Bryobacteraceae > DATGMB01. The sequence continues at coordinate 1,184 of DATGMB010000306.1, read as the reverse complement.
TCGCCGCCGGAGATTTCGGCCATGATTCTGACCAAGCTGAAGGAGGCGGCCGAATCCTACCTGGGCGGTAAAGTGACGCAGGCGGTCATCACCGTTCCGGCGTACTTCAATGACGCGCAGCGCCAGGCCACCAAGGATGCCGGCAAAATCGCCGGGCTCGAGGTGATGCGCATCATCAACGAGCCGACCGCGGCCGCTCTGGCTTACGGTCTCGACAAAAAGAAGAACGAGACCATCGCCGTTTACGACTTCGGCGGCGGAACGTTCGATATCTCGATCCTGGAAGTCGGCGACGGCGTCGTGGAGGTGAAGTCGACCAACGGCGATACCCACCTGGGCGGCGACAACATCGACCAACGGATCATCGACTGGATTATCGGCGATTTCAAGAAGGAATCCGGCATCGATCTCTCCAAGGACCAGATGGCGCTCCAGCGGCTGAAGGAAGCTGCGGAAAAGGCCAAGATCGAGCTTTCCACTCTGCTCGAAACCGAAATCAACCTGCCGTTCATCACTGCCGACGCGAGCGGTCCCAAGCACCTGCAAATGAAGCTGACCCGCGCGCGCTTCGAGCAGATGGTGGAGGATATCATCCAGCGCTCCGTTGCGCCCTGCAAGCAGGCCATGGCCGATGCCGGCGTGACGCCGCAGCAGATCGACGAAGTGGTCCTGGTGGGCGGCCAGACCCGTATGCCGCGCATCCAGCAGCTCGTCAAGGATCTGTTCAACAAGGAGCCGCATAAGGGCGTCAACCCCGATGAAGTCGTGGCGGTGGGCGCTGCGGTGCAGGGCGGCGTGCTCGGCGGCGAAGTGAAGGACGTGCTGCTGCTCGATGTGACGCCCCTGTCGCTGGGCATCGAGACCCTGGGCGGCGTGTTCACCAAGCTGATCGAGCGCAATACCACCATCCCGACCCGCAAGAGCGAGGTGTTCTCGACGGCCACCGACAATCAGCCCTCGGTCGAGATCAAGGTCTACCAGGGCGAGCGCGCGATGGCGCGCGATAACCGGCTGCTCGGCGTGTTCCAGTTGGCCAACATCCCGCCCGCGCCGCGCGGCATCCCGCAGATCGAAGTGACGTTCGATATCGACGCCAACGGCATTCTGAACGTGACGGCCAAGGATCGCGCGACCAACAACGAGCAGAAGATCACCATTACCTCGTCTTCCGGCCTCTCGAAGGA
>DATGMB010000305.1:0-23266 GCA_035293845.1 Bryobacteraceae bacterium | reverse complement strand
AGCACCGCAAGGAACGCCTCCTGCGGGATCTCGACGCGGCCCACGCGTTTCATCCGCTTCTTGCCCTCTTTCTGTTTTTCGAGCAATTTGCGTTTGCGGCTGATATCGCCGCCGTAGCACTTGGCCAGCACGTTCTTGCGCATCGCCGAGATGGTTTCGCGCGCCACGATCTTGTTCCCGATGGCCGCCTGCAGCGCCACCTCGAACATCTGCCGCGGGATCAGCCGCCGCAGCCGCGAGATCAGCTCCTTGCCGCGCTCGTAGGCGAAATCGCGGTGCACGATCATGCTGAGCGCGTCGACCGGATCGCCGGCCACCAGCACATCGAGCCGCACCATCGGGGAGACGCGATAGCCGGAGAAGTGGTAATCGAGCGACGCGTAACCGCGCGAAGCGGACTTCAGCCGGTCGTAGAAATCGAGCACGATCTCATTGAGCGGCAGCTCGTAGACCAGCATCACGCGCCCGCCGCCGATGTATTCGAACTTCTTTTGCGTGCCGCGTTTTTCTTCGAGCAGCGTGAGGATGCCGCCGAGGAACTCTTCGCGCGTGATCACGGTGGCATCGATGATCGGCTCTTCGATCTGCTTGATCGAGGAGGGGTCGGGGAACTTGGTGGGGTTATCGACCTCGAGAATCTGGCCGTCCGTGGTGGAGATGCGGTACCGCACGCCGGGGGCGGTGGTGATGAGGTCGATATCGAATTCGCGCTCCAGGCGCTCCTGCACGATTTCGAGATGCAGCAGGCCGAGGAAGCCGCAGCGGAAGCCGAAGCCGAGCGCGACGGAATTCTCGGGCTCGAAGCTGAAGGCGCTGTCGTTGAGCCGCAGCTTTTCGAGCGCGTCGCGCAACAGACCGTGCTCGTGGGATTCCACCGGGTACAAGCCCGCGAAGACCATCGGCTTGATCTCTTCGAAACCGGGCAGCGGCTCGGCCGCCGGGGTTTCGTGATCGATGATGGTGTCCCCGACCTTGGCGTCCGAGACGGTCTTAATATTGGCGAAGAGGAAGCCGACCTCGCCCGCAGACAGCTCGTCGCAGGGCGTCGCCTTGGGCGCCTGGTAGCCGAGGCCTTCCACTTCGTACGTTTGGCCGTTCGACCACAGCCGAATCTTCTGCCCGCGGCGCAGGCGGCCCTCGACCACGCGGGCGAGAATAATGACGCCGCGGTACGGATCGAACCAGGAATCGAAGATCAGCGCGCGCAGCGGCGCATCGGGCGAGCCCTTGGGCGGCGGCACCAGGTGCACGATGTGTTCCAGGATCTCGTGCACGCCCGTGCCTGCCTTGGCGCTGGCGAGCACGGCGTCGCGCGCGTCGAGACCGATGATGGTTTCGATCTGCTCGCGGATGCGCTCCGGCTCCGCGGCCGGGAGGTCGATCTTGTTGATGACCGGGATGATTTCCAGATTGTGATGGAGGGCGAGGTAAGTGTTGGCGAGGGTCTGAGCCTCCACGCCCTGCGACGCATCGACCACCAGCAGCGCGCCCTCGCAGGCCTGCAGGCTGCGCGAAACCTCGTAGGAGAAGTCGACGTGGCCAGGAGTATCGATCAAATTGAGCTGGTAAAGGTTGCCGTCGTCGGCGCGGTAGTTGAGGCGAACGGCGTGGGCCTTAATGGTGATGCCGCGCTCGCGCTCGAGATCCATCGAATCGAGCACCTGCTCCATCATTTCGCGCTGGGAGAGCGCGCCGGTGACTTCGAGCAGGCGGTCGGCGAGTGTCGACTTGCCGTGATCGATGTGCGCAATGATAGAAAAATTGCGGATGAATTCGCGGTCCATGCCGAGGGGACGATTCTCTTGATTATCCCACAGGACGGCACTACTACCCGCGAACTACCGGCTGTTCATCTTCCCGCGAAAAGTCTGGTCGCAGTCCGGACACAACCCATGGCTGAAATCGGCCCGGGAGTGATCGCGAATATAGTGCTCCAACTGCACCCAGATGCCGTCCACATCGCGGATCTTCCGGCATCCCATGCAGATTGGCAGTATCCCGCGGAGATTGGCCAATTCCCGCTCTCGCGCCTGATCGAGAGCGCGGCGCGCTTCGACCCGGTCGGTAATATCGATGCAACTGCCGATATAGCCCAGGAACTCGGTGTTGTCGCCGAAGAAAGGGACGCCCTTGTCCAGGACCCATCGGTGTTCGCCGTCATGGCGCAGCAGCCGGTACTCCATCTCAAATGGTTCCCGGTTTTCGAACGCCTCCCGATATGTGGCGAGGCATCGTTCGGAATCCTCGGGATGCACCCCCTCGGCCCATTGGCTGCCACACTCCTGTTCCATGCTGCGTCCCCGGAACTGGAGCCAACGGTCGTTGAAATAGTCGCACCCGGCAGTCGTATTCGAGCGCCAGATCATGATGGGCGCCTGCTCCACAAGGATCCGGCATTCGTTTCGGGAGAGCTGCGCCGGGTTCATTTTGGGACCTCCACCGCTAGTTTAGCCCTGTTCCCTTGTACGAGAAAGATGATGCGGCTTTCTCCAGCGGCCGGCAGATGAAACCCGGAATCGATATGTTGGCGCGCAATGCTACACTGATCCATAATGTACCGCTACGTCCTTTTTGAGCTCTCGGACGACGGGATCGTGCTGGTCACGATTGCCCGGCCGGATAAGCTCAACGCGCTCTCGATCGCAGTGATCGAGGAGCTGCGGGACGCATTCGGGCGCATCGGAAGCGATCCAGCCATTCGCGGGGCAATCGTAACAGGGGCGGGCGAGAAGGCGTTTGTGGCGGGCGCGGACATCGAAGAGCTGGCGGCGCTCTCGCCGGCGGAGGCGCGGGCGTTCGCGCGGCGCGGCCAGGAAACGTTCCGGCTGCTCGAAACTTCCGGCAAGCCGACGGTCGCGGCGATCAATGGCTATGCGCTCGGCGGCGGGCTGGAGCTGGCCATGGCATGCGCGGTGCGGTTCGCATCGGAAAACGCGCGCCTGGGGCAGCCGGAGGTCAAGCTGGGGATTATCCCCGGGTACGGCGGCACGCAGCGGCTGCCGCGCCTCGTGGGTCGCGGGCGCGCGCTCGAAATGCTGCTTTCGGGCGAGCCGGTGACGGCCGCCGAAGCGCACCGCATCGGGCTGGTGAACGCCGTCGTGCCGCAGTCCAACCTGCTCGCACATAGCCGGGACTGGCTGGCGCGCGCGACCGCCAACGGGCCGCTGGCGCTTGGACTCGTGCTCGAAGCGGTGGACGCCGGCCTCGATGGCTCGCTCGACGAAGGGCTGCGCTACGAAGCGGCGGCCTTCGCCGTGAGCGCGGCCACGGAGGACCGGCGCGAAGGCACGCGCGCCTTTCTTGAAAAACGCAGGCCCGTATTCGCGGGCAAGTAAACTATGAGTCGCATACTCGAAGGACAGCTCTCCGCCGCCGGGCTGCGGTTCGCCGTGATCGTCAGCCGGTTCAACAGCTTCATCACGGAGCGCTTGCTCGCAGGAGCCCTCGACGCGCTGAACCGCACGGGCGCGGACGCGGCCCAGATCGATATCGTAAAGGTGCCGGGCTCGTGGGAGATCCCGCTGGTCGCCGCGGAGCTGGCCCGGCAGAAGAAGCACGATGCCCTCATCTGTTTGAGCGCCGTCATTCGCGGCGAGACGCCGCATTTCGATTACGTGGCGGCGGAGGCAGCCAAAGGAATTGCGCACGCCGCGGCTTCGACCGGCGTGCCGGTGGCCTTCGGCGTGCTCACCACCAATACGCTGGAGCAAGCGATTGACCGCGCGGGCGCCAAGGGCGGCAATAAGGGCTTCGATGCGGCCATGACGGCCATCGAGATGGCCAATCTGATGCGCACGCTCCGGCAGGCACCCTGATGTCTTCCCGCCGCAGGTCCAGGCAGCGCGCGCTGCAAATTCTCTACTCGTTCGACACTCGCGAGCAGCCGGTCGACGACGCCATCGACGCCTACTACGAGACGCTCTACTCGGAGGAGCGGCCGGAGCGCGACCCGTTCGTGGCGTCGCTCGTGCGCGGCACCATCGAAAACCGGGCCGAGGTGGACGAGCGCATTGCGCGCCACGCGGCGCACTGGCGCCTCGAACGGATGCCGGTGGTCGATCGCAACATCCTGCGCATGGCCGTATACGAAATGACCCGCGGCGGAACGCCCGCGGCGGTGGCGATCGACGAGGCGCTGGAGCTGGCGCGCAAGTTTTCGAGCGAAGAATCCGTACAGTTCATCAATGGCGTACTGGACGCGGTGCACCGCGAGACCGGAGAGACGCCGCAGACGAAGCCCGCGAACGGTTGAACCGGATCGTACCCTACCGCCGGCGCTGCCAGGGCGCACCGGTTTTGAACCCGATCCCAACCGGAAAACGTCTAAAACTACAGGTGGGATATACTTTGCCCAAGGATGCATCCCCTATGCCGCGCAAGCGATTCGCAATCCTATTCCCTCTCATCATTCTTCTATGCTCCCTGGCCGGCGGTATTTACGGCCCGCGCGTGGCGGCCGCTGCCGATGATACGGAAATCACAGTTGGCAAAGACGTTGATGAGTTCACCCGGATCTACGCGCTGGTGGAACAGAACGCCGCTACCAAAGTGGATGCCGACAAGGCCATTTACGACGGCGCCATCCCCGGTATGCTCCGGACCCTCGACCCTCACTCCAATTTCTTCGATCCGAAGGAATACCAGGCGATCCTGGAGGAGCAGAAGGGGACCTACTTCGGTGTCGGAATGTCGGTTTCCCCGCGTAATGGAAAAACGGTGATTATCGCGCCGTTTCCCGGTTCTCCGGCGTACAAGGCCGGCCTGCGCCCGGGGGACGTGATTGTCAGTGTCAATGACAAGTCAACCGACGGTCTGACCACCACCGAAGTCGCGGACATGCTCAAGGGACCGCGAGGAACCCCGGTCAGAATCGCGGTTTCGCGTGAGGGCGCCAAGGAGAACGTCGTGTTCACCGTGGTGCGCGACGAAATCGACCGCAAGAGCGTGCCGGACGCTATTTGGGTGAAACCGGGAATCGCGTACATCAAGATTCTCCAGTTCGGGGACAACACCGCGCAGGAGTTGAATGACAACCTCAAGCGGCTGGGCGAGAACAACATCCAGGGGCTGATTCTGGATCTGCGCGACAACCCCGGCGGGCTGTTGAAGGCCGGCGTATCCGTGGCGGATCACTTCCTGCAGCGCGGGCAACTGATCGTATCGCACCACGGGCGCTCCTCGCCCGAGCAGAGTTATGTGGCGCGGAACGGAAACCACGGCCATAATTATCCGATCGTGGTGCTGGTGAACAAAAATTCGGCGTCCGCCGCCGAGATCGTCACCGGCGCATTGCAGGACCATGACCGGGCGTGGGTGCTCGGCGAAACGACGTTCGGCAAGGGACTCGTGCAGACGGTCTTCCCGATGAGCGACCATACGGCTCTGGCGCTGACGACCGCGCACTTCTACACGCCGAGCGGGCGGCTGATCCAGCGTGACTACAGCAAGGAATCGTTCTACGATTACTACTTCCACCACGACGGCACCGCGCGCAACGATATGGATGTGAAGATGACGGACAGCGGGCGCCGCGTTTACGGCGGCGGCGGCATCACGCCGGACGAGAAATACGCGACGCCCAAGATGGACCGCCTCGAAGCGCAACTCTACCGCAGCGGTCTCTTCAACTTCACCCGCGTGTACTTCTCGAAGCACCCCGGGAGTCTGCCACAAGGCTGGATGCCGGATGAGGCCGTGATCAACGACCTGCACGACTGGCTGCTCGCGAACCACTACAACTTCACCGAGAAGGAATTCACCGGCGACCACGATTGGATCCGGCGCTACCTGGCGAAGGAGATGTACATCTACGCCTTCAACGTGGACGAGAGCGACCGCATGTTCGCGCGCACCGACCCCGAAGTCGCGCGCGCCGTCGAATCCATGCCGCAGGCCGAAGCCCTGGTGCAAACCGCGCATAAAATGGCGCTGCAGCGGACTCAGCCGCGGTAGAAACTACTTGACGCAGAGACACGGAGACGCAGAGAAACCAAAGAATCAGGGGCTCCGCTTCTCTGTATCTCTGCGTCAGGAATCAGCTCGAAGTTATACTGGAATTTGAACCCCACCGCACAAATTGTCGTTCTTGACGCCGGAGGACAGTATTGCCACCTGGAGGCGCGCAAGGTGCGCGAACTCGGCGTTTACGCCGAGGTCCGCGCCTGCGATACGCCGGCCGCGGCGCTGGCGGGCGCCCGCGGCATCATCATTTCGGGCGGGCCGGCCAGCGTGCTCGAGGCCGGCAGCCCCACGGTGGACCCCGCGATCTTTCACACCGGACAGGCGGTGCTGGGCATCTGCTACGGCCAGCAGTTGATGGCGCACCTGCTCGGCGGCGAGGTGCGGCCCGGCGAGCGCGGTGAATACGGGCTCGCTACGCTCGAGCTCGACCACACCTGCGACCCATTCTTCTCTGGAATGGCCGGCCCGCAGCAGATCTGGATGAGCCACCGGGATTCGGTGCGCTCTTTGCCTCCCGGTTTTTCCGTCGTAGGCCGCACCGATACCTGCCCGGTCGCCGCGATCGCCGCGCCCGAGCGCAATCTCTACGGCGTGCAGTTCCATCCGGAAGTCGTCCACACCGCGCGCGGGCAGGAATATCTGGCGAATTTTGTGTTCCGCGTCTGCGGCTGCGAAAAGGACTGGGACCCGCGCCACCGCGTGCCGCTCATCGAGCAGGAGATTCGCGACGCCGCGGCGGGACGCAGCGTGTTCTTCTTCGTCAGCGGCGGTGTGGATTCGACCGTGGCGTTCACGCTGTGCCAGCGTGCGCTGGGCGCCGAGCGCGTGCGCGGCGTATATGTCGATACCGGTCTGATGCGCGAGGGCGAAACCGAGTTCGTGCGGCGCATGCCGGGAATCGCCGTCGAGCATGCCCACGAGCAGTTCCTGAGCGCGCTGGCTGGCGTCACCGACCCGGAGCAGAAGCGCCACATCATCGGCGAAGAGTTTGTGCGCGTGCAGGAGCGCATCATCGAAGCGCGGCACATTCTCGAAGAGCAGTGGATTCTCGGCCAGGGCACGATTTACCCGGACACCATCGAATCCGGCGGCACGGCCAATGCCGCCGTGATCAAGACCCACCACAACCGCGTGGCGGGGATTCAGAAGCTGATTGAGAGCGGGCGCATCATCGAACCGCTGAAATCGCTGTACAAGGACGAAGTCCGCGAAGTCGGCCGCGAGCTCGGGCTGCCCTCGGAGCTGCTCGACCGCCATCCCTTCCCCGGGCCGGGCCTCGCCATCCGCTGCCTCTGCTCGGAGTTCGACGCCCCGGTGCGGCATACGGAAGATGGCTGGCTCATCCCGGTGAACTCGGTCGGCGTGCAGGGCGATTCGCGAAGCTACGCCCCGGTGCTGGCGATCGGTGCGCTGGACCACGCGCGCGCCACTGCGCTCATCAACCGCCTGACCACGGTGAACCGCGTCGTGACCCCGCTTGAAACGCGCGCGCCGCTCGAAGATTTGCAAGTGCGCGCCTGCGGACTCACGGCGGAAAGGCTGGAGCGGCTGCGGCGCGCCGATGCCGCGGTGCGCCGGCTTTCGCACGAAAGCGGCTACGACCGCAGGGTTTGGCAGTTCCCGGTGATCCTGATTCCGCTGGGCACGGCGGAAGCGCCCGATTCCGTGGTGCTGCGTCCCGTGGATTCGGTGGACGGCATGACGGCGCAATCGGTAGGGATGGAGGAATCCCTGCGGCGCGCGATCAGCGTGGCCGTGCTCGAAGTCGAAGGAATTGCGGGCGTCTTCTACGACCTCACCCACAAGCCCCCCGGAACGATCGAGTGGGAGTGAACGCGCTACTGCGCGGCGGGCAGGTTCAACTGCAGACCGCTCTGCGCATTGAGCTGCCGCGTGAGATCGCGATCCACCAGCGAGAGGGACACCTGATTGTGTGTGTTGCCGGTGGTGAAGTAATGGAGCGTATCCCCTTCCACCCAATAGGCCACAGCCGAATAAATGCTGTGATCCTTGAAAGCGATCAGGTAATGGGTAGCAGTTTCACCGGTATCGGCCGAAGCCGGTTCCGCGCTGGCGGGCGCGGGCCCCTGCGGCGGCATGCCCATCATCATCGCGGGAGGCACCGGCGCGCCCTGCGGATTGATCACCACAATGGTGGACGGTCCCTGCGGCACAGCCGCTGACGCGGCCCCGGCGGCCGCCGCCGCGGCCACCGCCGATGGATCCGCTCCGTAGCCCGCATCGCCGCCATAAACCGGCACGGGATAAGGATACGCGTAGACTACCGTACCGTTGTTGAAGCCGTTGTTGTTAAAGCCGTTCTTAAAACCGCGGCCGCGGCCGTTGAAGCCCCAGTTACCGCCGCCCCAATTGCCATTCCCCCAGTTGCCATTACCCCAATTGCCCCAATTGCCATTGCCGTTGAAGCCGCTGACGCGATTGTTCCCGCCCTGGCCGAACGGCGGAGCTACGTTCACCGGAGGATTGTTCAGGCGGATGCCCGGCACGCCGATCTGGGGCGTCCCGCCCCCGGGATAAACCACGCTGCCCGTGGTCCGCTGCACACCCGGCAACGCGGAGCTTCCACCGGGAAATACGACGCTCGGGAAGCTGCGCACCGTGGGATAACCCGGACTCACAAATCCGGCTCGATTTTGAGCAAACGAACCGGCCGCGACCATTACGAATACGCACAACCCGGCGAAGATTTTCATGAGGTCGATCCTCTAACCCGATTGTAGCGCCGAAGGAGGTCCGGCGTGTGTGGTTCTTCAGAGCTAAGAAAGCGAGCGCAAGCGTAAAATACAGAGCCGCGACGGTAAGGGGCGGTGCACGCGGCTGGTGCACCGCTCACTTTACGGTCGCGGCTCTGTTTTGCGGTCAGCCCTGCGTAGGTGTTACTTCTTCACAGCCGGCGCGGCGGGCGGCTTGGGAGCGGCGGCAGGCGCCGACCCGGCCGGCTTGGCCGTGGTTGCCGTCGCGGAGCCGGGGTGCGCCTGATCGTACAGCTTCACGATCTCATTGGTGATATCGACGGCGGGATCCGCCCAGAGAACCGGCGTCTGGGGATTGCTGACATCGACCACCATGGCATATCCGTTCTGCGTGGCGTACTTGATGATGACGTCCATCATCTTCTGACCCAGGTCCTGCATGATGCGCTGCTCGGCCTGCTGCACGTCGGACTCGAAGTCCTCCTGATAACGCTGCAGGCTCTTCGAGCCGGAGTCGATGTCGCGGGCGATCTTGGCCTTGGCATCGTCGCTCATCGTGGCGCTGCCCTTTTTCATCTGCTCCTGCAGCGCCTGCAGATCCGCCTGCTTCTTTTCGAATTCCTGCTTGCGCGGGTTGAACGTGGCCTGCAGATCGTTCTGCGCCTTCTGTCCGTCCTTGGTGGCCAGAATGGCGTTCTGCACGTGGATGATCGCAACTTTGCTCGGCGTGGCGGACTGCGCGTGGGCGAGCATAGCCATACCGAGGGCCAGCGCGGAAAATGCAACAAAATTCTTCTTCAAGCTGAAAACTCCTAGTGTTTCTAAAATGCTAGCATACTTGGGAAACGAGCCGGCGTCAGAACGTTCTGCCGATGGTGAAGCGGAACATCGTGCGCTTCTCGAAAAACGGATACAGTCCCGCCTGCTGCGAGTTCAGATACGCCTGGTAGGTCGCGTTGTTGGGGAATGCCGAGCGGTCCACCACGACCGGCGGCTGAAGGTACTCGCGCACCACCAACGGATTGTAGGCGAAGTACAGCCGGAAGGGCGCGTTGACCACCGGCAGCATCACCTGGAGCTCGAGGCCGGTCGAGGCGCGCGGCGCCTGCGTGCCGGGCGCGATCTTGACCTGCCCGGTAAAGCCCGCCTGCGGAAACTGCGCGTTCAGGTTGTCGATCTGGGACTGCACCATGGTCAACTGGGTGGCGCGGAGGATCTTGTCGACGCCCGCGTCGAAGAAGGGCGCCAGCGTGACCGGCCCCACGATCGGAATGCGGTATTCGAAGTTCGCGAGCAACTGGGTGTCACCGCCGGGCGTAATGAGCTGGTAGTTCGGCACCGTCATCGTCACCGCCTGCTGCGTGATCTGCCCGTTCGACACTACGTTCTGCATGCGCTGCGACCCATCCGCGTTCAGGACGCCGATTTGGGTCGAGGACGGAATCCACGCGATCGGCGTAATGCCCCAGATCTCGAACCCGCGGATATCCTGCTCGCCGCCCATGAAGGTGCGGGAATAGGGCGGCACATACCGGCCGTTATAGCCGGTGATCGAAGACGCCATGGCGTGGAACGCCAGGATGTGGCTCTTGTGCCACGGCGCCTGCTTGAAGTACTTGGCGTCCACTGTGAGCCGGACGGTGTCCACGTTGCCGCCCAGGACGCTGCCGGCGAAATCCGTGGAGATGAACAGGCTGCGGCCGGCGGTCGGGGTGATCGGGTGGTTCACCGTGTTGTAGGTGTAGGAAGGCGTGATGTGGCTGGTGCGCACGCCGAGCAGCGAGTTCGGCCCTGCCACGCCGCTGAAGTTGATGTAGTCGAAGTAATTCTGCGCCGCGGTAGTGAGGGTCTTGGTATTGCTGATATCGAACCCGTAGCTGATGCCGACGCGGGCGAAGCTGCGGCGCAGCGGGTAGCTCGCCGAAACCGAAAAGCCGTGGCTGTTCTGGATGTAATTCAGCAGGTTCTGGGAGCCGAGCTGGTTGTACAGAGGGATGAGGTTCTGGCCGGCCAGAATCGAAGCCTCGCGGCCCTGGTTGAAATCGAACCGGCGCAGGTAAACGACAAAGCCGAGCTGCAACGGCCGGTCGAACATGTACGGCTCGGTGAATCCGAAGCTGGCGTTGCGCATGCGCGTGCCGAGCTGTGAATCGAGCGAAAGCGTTTCGCCCAGGCCGAGAAAGTTGTTGGTCGAATAATTGAACCCGACGAAGCTGCCCGCGATGCCCGAAACGCCGCCGTTCAACCCGATCGAGTTCTTGCCCCGCTCCTTCACCTTCAGCGTGATATCCACTGTATTCGACTGCGGATTGCGCGTGATGGTGGCGGCATCCTCCTTCTTCAGCATTTCGAAGTAGCCGAGCTGATTGAGGCGCAGGATGCTCAGATCCCAGAGTTGGGTGTTGAACATGTCGCCTTCGTCGAGCAGGATCTCGCGGCGGATCACCTTGTCGCGCGTGGTCGTGTTGCCGGAGAAATCGATGCGGCGGATGAAGAACTGCTTGCCTTCGTCGGCGGTCAGCGTCAGGTCGATCTGGTCCGTGTTCGGAATAATGTCGAAGCTCGGCTCCGGCACGAAATCGATGTAGCCGAACTGCCCGTACATCTTGCGCATGGCTTCGATGCCCTTGCGCAGCTTGTCCGTGGAGAATACATCGCCCGGCCCCATGCCGAATACGGGGCGCATCAGCACCTCCGGCGTGCGGAACAATTTGACGCCGACGAAGTTCATGTTGCGCAGATGGTACAGGCGGCCCTCTTCCACCGGGAGGGTGATGTTCGCGGCGATCCCCTGCTGCCGCGTCAGGATCAGCGGAAGGCGCCAGCCGCGGCCGCCCGTGAGGACGATTTTCACGGTCTCATCGAGCACCTTGGCCTGGAAATAGCCGTGATCCTGGTAGGCCTGCCGGATGCGTTCCTTATCTTCTTCCAGCTTCTCCTGATCGAACGTCTTGGCGAATAGGTTCTCGAGGACCAGCGAATGCGGCACGCCGTAGGGGTGCAGGTTCTTCATCGCGCGGATCACCCAGCGGTCGTTGTACGCCGTGTTGCCGACGATGTCGATCGTGCCGACCTTCACCTTCGGCCCTTCATTCACGTTGAACGTGACCTTCAGCGACGACGGCGGAATCTGTTCGATCTGCGGATCGACCGTCGCGTATTGCCGGCCGCGCTCCGCCAGGAAATCCTTGAGCGCGACCGCCGCGCGCTGGATTTTGTCGGGATCGTATTGCGAATCGACCGAGAGCCCGACCTTGCGCTCCTTGAAGCGATCGAGAATCTCCGAGACCGTCACCGAGTGGATGCCTTGATAATCGATCGAGCGGATCACGCGCCGCTCGGTGACGACAAAACGCACGATCAGGCCGGTCTTGCCCTGCTCGGTTTCCACACGGATGTCGTCGAACCGGCCCGTATTCCAGAGGTGCATGAAATCGCGGCGCAGCACCTCTTCGTTGAAGATGTCGCCGGGCTTGGTCTCGATCATCGCTTTCAACGTGTCCTGCGGGACGCGCCGCGCGCCACGAAATTCGATCGCTTCCACCGGCTCGCCATTCACCGCCACCTTGGCCTGCCCGGGCTGCGCGGGATTTTCAAGCTGCGGCTTGGCCGGCTGAGCGGGCTGCTGTGGCGGCGCGGTTTCGGGAACGTTCTCAAACGGATTGCGGGGCGGCGTGGTGGTCTGTGGCGTCGCAGGCTGCGCGGGCGATTGCTGGGGAGACTGGGGCTGCTGCGGAGTGCCGGCCGGAGGCTTTGCGGGCGCCTGCTGCGGCTGCGCGGGAGGCGTCTGCGCCCCCACTTGGAGAATCGCCGAAGCGCAGAAACAGACCGAGATCGCAAGCAGGCGAACGCGCCTGGGAGACTTCATTGAAGCATACCTTTCCACTCTGCGCTCTGTCGAAGACGTCGATACAAGGGAAACAGTTTCACGTGAGGACTGCCGATCGAGTTTCGATAAAGCATTATTCTAGCGGATGTTCGGAGGGCTCAACAACGAGTGCCGAGGGCTACAGGTGTGAAGGCGGAGCACACGTTTTCCACAGGCGAGCAGCGTTATTCGTCCGCCTTCGCGGCCGATTCCGCGACCGAGCTTCGGATGAACTCGACGATCGCATCGAGCGATGCGCCCGGCTGGAACACGGCGGCCACCCCCTGCCGCTTCAGGGCTTCCGCGTCCTCATCGGGGATAATGCCGCCGATCACGAGCTTCACGTCGCTCATGCCGCGCTCGCGCAGCAGCTCGAGCACGCGCGGCACGATGGCGTTGTGCGCTCCGGAGAGAATCGAAAGCCCGATCACCTGCACGTCCTCCTGCAGCGCCGCGTTGACGATCATCTCCGGCGTCTGGCGCAGGCCGGTGTAGATGACCTCCATGCCGGCATCGCGCAACGCGCGCGCAATCACCTTGGCCCCGCGGTCGTGGCCGTCCAGCCCCGGCTTGGCCACCAGTACTCGAATCGGTTGCGTCATATCTCTCTACAGGTGCGTGGCTTCCTGGTACGTACCGAAGACCGCGCGGAGCGCGTCGCAGATCTCGCCCAGCGTGGCGTAAGCGCGCACGGCATCCAGAATGTACGGCATCGTGTTTTCGGTCCCTTCGGCGGCGCGGCGCAGCGCGTCGAGCGTCTTGCGCACGCAGCTATTGTCACGTCGCCGGCGCAGCGTCTCCAGCTTTTCCGATTGCCGGCGCCCGGCCGTCTCATCGATCTGCAGCAGCTCGATCGGCTGGTCGTCCGACTGGAAGCGGTTCACCCCCACGATCACCCGCTCGCCTTCTTCGACCTCCCGCTGATAGCGGTAGCTCGCCTGCGCGATCTCGGTCTGCGGGAAGCCGGCGTCGATGGCGGGGATCATGCCGCCCATCTCGTCGATGCGGCGGATATAGTCGTTGGCGGCGGCTTCGGTCTCGAGCGTCAGCTTTTCGAGGAAGTAGCTGCCGCCCAGCGGATCGGGCGCGTTCGTGACGCCGGTTTCATAGGCCAGGACCTGCTGCGTGCGCAGCGCGATCGTCACGGCATGCTCGCTCGGCAGCGCGTAGGCTTCATCGAGCGAGTTGGTGTGCAGTGATTGAGCCCCGCCCAGTACCGCCGCCATCGCCTGCAGCGCCGTGCGCACCACATTGTTATAGGGCTGCTGCCAGGTGAGCGAGCACCCGGCGGTCTGCGCGTGGAAGCGCAGCTTCATGCTGCGGTCGCTTTGCGCGCCGTAGCGGTCGCGCATCACATAGGCCCATATCTTGCGGGCCGCGCGGTATTTCGCGATCTCCTCGAAAAAGTCGCTGTGGGCGTTGAAGAAGAAGCTCAGGCGCGGCGCGAATTCATCGATCGCGAGACCGCGCGCGAGCGCCCAATCGACATACTCGATGCCGTCCCGCAGCGTGAACGCCAGTTCCTGCACGGCGGTCGACCCGGCCTCGCGGATGTGATAGCCGCTGATCGAGATCGGGTTGAATCGCGGCGTGTGGCGCGCGCCGAATTCGATCGTCTCCGTCACCAGGCGCATCGAAGGCCGCGGCGGAAAGATGTATTCCTTCTGCGCGATGTACTCCTTGAGAATGTCGTTCTGGATCGTCCCCGAGAGCTTGGCCCAATCCGCGCCCTGCTGCTCCGCCACCGCCAGGTACATCGCCCACAGCACCGCCGCCGGCGAGTTGATGGTCATCGAGACCGTCACATCCCCCAGTGGGATGCCGCGGAAGAGCGTCTCCATATCTTCGAGCGAGCAGATCGAGACGCCGCACTTGCCGACTTCGCCTTCGCTCATGGCATGGTCCGCGTCGTAGCCCATCAGGGTCGGCAGGTCGAAGGCGACGGAGAGACCGGTCTGCCCCTGTTCGAGCAGGTAGTGATAGCGGCGGTTGGTCTCCTCCGGCGTGGCGAAACCGGAGAACTGCCGCATGGTCCACAGCTTGCCGCGGTACATATCGCGGTGGATGCCGCGTGTGTAGGGGAACTCGCCCGGCGCGCCGAGATCGCGCGCCGCATCGAACCCGCCGAGGTCCTGGGGGCCGTAAAGAGGCTGGATGGGGACTCCGCTGATCGTAGTGAACGAGCGTTCCGCGGTCTTGGTGCTCATGCCGCTTTTATCTTACAACCGCGCGGTGGTGGCGGATTCGGACCTGGAAACGAAAAAAGCCGGCCCCGAAGAGCCGGCAATGACGAGCTGAAGACCGAAGACCGTTCCCCCCGAATCGGCCCTCAGTCCAGTCTCCATTCCGATGGACCCCGGAGCCGGTGGTTGCGTTGCGCCCCGAAACGCGGAATCTGTGAACGCGCGTACCGGATCGAACCGGTTAGTTACGCGAACCCACAGTTTCCGTCCGCCCGGCCAGCGGCTCGATTACGCCATTGCCGCAGACCGCGACGCCCGTTTTCATGAGCGCGGTGAGGAACGTGAACAGCAGGGCATAGAACGCCTGCTCGGTCAGCGGCTGCTTGCCGGGCAGCCGGAAGGTGGCGGGCAGTTCCTTCGAGATCCCGATGCGCACCGAGTTGCGGTGCGGACGGCCGCCGCGATCGCGCTTATTGGCGAGCGTCATCGGAGTCTGCATCACGCAGCCGGTACGGCCGTCGACGTAGAACTGGCAGCGCGAAAACCAGCCCAGGTTGGCCGGGTCGGAGGCGTCGAAGAGCAGCAGCGGCGCTTCGCGCGCGGGCGCAGTCAGGTCGAGCTGGATGGAGCGCTGGCCGTCCTTGGCCCGCGTGTCGAAGCCGGCATCGCGCGCGATCTTCGCCACCATCTGGGGCTGCAGCTCGAGATAGATCAGCTTATGTTGGCCCGCCTGGAGCACCTGCATTCCATCGCCATTGTATCGCACGCGTGGAAGCGGGCTGGATGAAATCGCGAACGCCGCGCCGCGGATTCGCGATCAGCTCGCCTTGGCCTCTTCCGCCCCACCACTGACCACCCAGCCGTCGGCCAGTTGGATGATCCGGTGGCCGTAGGCGGCGTTGGCCTCCGAGTGCGTCACCTGAATGATCGTGGTGCCTTCGTCGTTGAGCTTGCGGAACAGCTCCATGATCTCTTTGCCCTGGCTGGAATGCAGGTTCCCGGTCGGCTCATCGGCCAGGATCAGCTTGGGCCGGGCGATCACTGCCCGCGCCACGGCCACCAGTTGCTGCTGTCCGCCGGAGAGCTGGCTGGGAAACAGGTCGCGTTTACCCACAATGTGGAACCGGTCCAGCGTGTCGCAGACCATTGCCGCGCGTTCCGCGCTCTTCACGTTCCGGTAGGAGAGCGGGATGTCGAGATTCTCGTAAACCGTCAGGTTGTCGATCAGATGATAGCTCTGGAAGACGAAGCCGATGTATTTCTTATTGAGCTCGACGCGCTCTTTCGGTTTCATCCGGTGCACCTGGAAGTTGAGGAATTCGAATTCGCCCGTCCAGGCCCCGTCCAGCATGCCGAGAATGCTCAACAGCGTCGATTTGCCGGCGCCGGAAGGGCCCATGATTGTGACGAACTCGCCCTCCCGCACGTCGATGTTGACGCGCCGCAACACGTACATCCGGCCGTAGCCGCCTTCGTAGAACTTCTCGACATTACGCAGTCTGATCATGATTGTCCCGTGCGGATGAAAATCCCGCCATTCACATTATGCAGCCGCACCGCCGCGCCGCCCTGGTTCAGCACCGTGCGCAGCCGGTGGCCCTCGGGCCCGCGCCACGGATGGCCGAACTCGGATTCGATGCCGCCGCTGCGGTTCTCCGCCTCCAGGCTCGCCGCGGCATCGCCCGGAATGAACAGCCGGATTGCGCCATTGACCGAGCGCAGCGTGATATCCTCACCGCTTACCCGCGAAAAACCGGCCTCGAGCTGGCCGTTGACCGTCGAAAGCTCCGCGCGGCCCTGCAGCCGCTCCGCGCGAATGCTGCCGTTGACCGCCGATGCTTTGACGGGGCCGGCCACGCCCCGGATGGACAGGCCGCCGTTCGTCAGCTCGATGTCCGCCAGGCTCGCCGTGCGCGGCACCATGATCCGGTAATTGACGCTGGTGGGGTGGCCGGCATCGCCGCCGGCGTACTGCGTGCGAATGGAAAGCTCGTCGGCCGAGCCGTCTACCACCACCCGCGCATCATCGTCGCCGCGCGGGCCGGCCGTGTTCTTGACCGCCTCTACCAGGACCTCATCGCGGTCCCAGGCGGTGATCGCGACATCGCCGTAGAGGTTCTGAATCCTCACCTGCCCGTTCGGACGGAGCGCGTAGCTGTGGCGGAACTCCATGTGCGGAGTCCCGATGGTGTTGGCGTACAGACCGGCGCAGGCCGATAATGCCAGCGCCGCAATCCAGGTCCCCTTCATCGCCCTCCCCTCCCTTACGGCGAATCGGCTTACCCCTGACTCAGAGACAGCGAGGCGCGAAGGATCCGATTCGTTTGCTCCGCGTCTCTGTGTCTCTGCGGCTAATGCTTTGCCTCCATACTTTCCTCCACCACGCGCCCGTCGAACAGCCGGATGGTGCGGTCGGCGAACTCGGCGTAGCGCGGATCGTGCGTGACCATGCAGATCGTGGAGCCGGCCTGATGCAGTTCGCGCAGCAGATTCATCACCGCCTCGCCGTTCTGCGAATCCAGATTGCCGGTGGGCTCGTCGGCGAGCAGGATCAGCGGATCGCCACTCAATGCGCGCGCCACGGCCACGCGCTGCTGCTGGCCGCCCGAAAGCTGCGAGGGATAGTGCTTCATGCGGTGCGACATCCCGACCCGTTCGAGCGCCTCATGCACGCGCCGCTTCCGCTCCGCCGACGGCATGCCGCGGTAGGTGAGCGGCAGTTCCACGTTCTCATACACCGTCAGATCGCCGATCAGATTGAACGCCTGAAAGATGAACCCGATCTCGCGATTGCGGATGCGCGCCCGCTCGGAAAGCTTCAGCCCGGTGACCGGCTTGCCGTTCAGATAATACGTACCGTCGGTGGGCGTGTCGAGCAGGCCCAGGATCGCCAGCAGCGTCGACTTCCCGCAGCCCGAAGGACCCGAGATCGACACGTATTCTCCTTTCTTCACCTCGAAGTGCACACCCGAAAGCGCGTGCGTTTCCACTTCATCGGTGACGAACACCTTGCTGACGTTATCCAGCCGGATGAGCGATTGAGAGCCGTTCTCCATAGCCATTTGTTCCTCGTTACGGAATTCCTGCCACTTTAGTTCAATTTGATTCGATCGTAATTGTCATAGGCAGACATATCCGAAAGAATCACGCGGTCCCCTACTTTCAGTCCTTCCTTCACTTCGATGGTGCTGACCGAGCTGCGCCCGAACGTGACCTTCACCTTCGTTGCATACTTGCCGTCCGGATCGATGCGGAAAAGCTGCACCGTGCTGTCCTGCTGTCCGAAAACCGGCCGCCCGACGTAAACCACATCGTCCAGCTTCTGCAACTGGATGGTGCCGTCCACGCTCAGGTCGGGACGCAGCACGGAGGGCAACTGCCCCTCGAGCGCCACGTCCACCGTGACCGTGCCGTTCAAAACCGAGGGATCGATGCGCGAAACGTGGCCGTGCACATGTCCATCCCAGCCGCCGCCGGCAAGCCGGGTGTCGATGTCCGCCGGCTGGCCGATCGCGAGGTCTTTCACCTGCGTCTCCGCGATTTTCAGCTCCGCCTTCAGGTGCTTGGGCTGCGCCACCTTGCCGAGCGCCGTTCCGGCGGTCACCTTCTGGCCTTCCTCTACCGGCGCCATCGTCGCCGGCAGCGCCTGCAGCATGCCGTCGAAGCCGGCCCGGATTTTCAACTGGTCGACCTGGCTTTTCTTCAGCTCGTAATCGGCCTGCAACTGATCCACCGTGACTTTCTGGGCATCGAGCTGCGCCTTCTCCTGATCGGCGTACGTCGCCAGGCGCTTCTTCTCGATGGCCAGGCGCTCAGCCAGTTGCTGCGCCTTGACCCGCGAAATCTCCGCATCCACGTTGGGGAGCAGCTCTTCCTTCGCCAGCTTGGCATCGCGGTCGGCTTCGAGCTTGGCCGTGTTGTAATCTGCCGCCACCTGAGCCTCGACGGACTGCATATCCAGCAGCGTCTTGGCCAGCGTCACCTTGAGGTTCTCGTAGTTGGCCTGGGCCGCCTTGACCGCGTATTCCGCCGTCAAAAGAGCGTTTTCGAGCTCGGGGCTGCTCATCACCATCACCACCGAATCGGCCTTCACCGGCGTGCCCGGTTTGATCAGGATACGCTCGATCCGGCCGTCCGTGCGCGCCGTGATCAGCATCGTGTCCTCGGGAACCAGCGTCCCCAGGCCGCGCACGTCGAGCTCGATCGGCCCGCGCTTGACGGTATCCGGCCACAGCGTCGACATATCGACGCTCGGCGCCGCCGGCTTCAGCTTCCCGAGCGCGACCGTCGTTCCCACCACCACCGCGATCAACACCAGAATCCCGGCCGTCCAGCGGATCGCTTTCCTCTTCCCTACACCTTTGCGCTGTATATCCATGTTGCGTGCCTCGCCGGAAAGGGCACGGCGCCTGCCAATCGTGAACCGGTTCTAACATTAGACGCCGGAACGGGATATTTCGTTGGCAGGGATTTTCCAGGTGTCCGGTTTTGGGATCGCGTGGCCGCTATCGCCCAAACCAGCCCGGCCCCACCACCAGGTGATGGCTGATCGAATCCGGCACCACCAGGAATAGCAGGAACCCCAGCGTGGCGTGCGCAATCCCTAGAAAATACAGGTTGCGATGGCGCAAATAGAGCCTCGCGCTGTAGTACCCGGCAAGCAGCGTGACCGCCATCAGGAACCAGTTGGGCAGGTGCGCCCCGGAAAACAGCACGGCCGAGGCGATGCTCGCCGGCCGCGGCTCCATAGTCCGCGCCAGGCGGTTCAGGAAATAGCCGTTCAACATGTATTGTTGAAACGTGCCCCAGGGAAGGTAGCCGAACCAGGCGAGGAATGCGTCACCGAAGCGGATCTGCCGTGTGGTCTGCAGCAGCGTGCCCGCCGCCATTGCCGCCAGCGCCAGGAACAGCAGCATCGGCAGGAACTCGTCCAGACACTGCCGCAGATTGCGCAGGTGAAATCCAAGGCTCGCGGCGCGCTCCCGCCGCACCATGTGGCTGAGCACCACCAATCCCAGGATCCACACCCACAGCAGGTGATGACGGTATCGCAGGTCCCAAATGTAAGCCATGATGAGGGCGAAAACCGTCAGTGGCTCGAGGATGGCGATCCGGCGGATGGTCACCTGCGACATACCGATTCGAGTGTATTCGATTCGGCAAGGCTCACGCAGGCTTCCACGGAGCGTTTCGTCACCGCCGCAGCCGCCGGGCGGTGAACCCGCGAACGGCCCGCAGCGGCTTGCGCGGGCTACTTCGCCGCTTTGAGCTTGTCTTCGAACATGGCGTAGGGCATCGCGCCCACCATGATCTCGCCGTCAACGCCATCTTCGGTGCTCTTGCCCACGACAAAGGTCGGGGTGCCGTTGGCGCCGATCTTCATTGCTTCGACGACGTCGCTCTGCACCGCTTCCTTATATTTCCCGCCGCTGACGCAAGCGCGGAAAGCGGCCGCGTCCATCTTCAGGTCGGTCGCGAAGCTCACCAGGTGCTCCAGATCCAGCTTGTCGGGATTCGAGCCCATCACGTTGCGCAGCTCCCAGAATTTGCCCTGGTCCGCGGCGCAGCGGCCGGCTTCGGCGGCGCGCATGGCATTGGCGTGAATGCTGTCGAGCGGCAGGTCGCGGCTGTAGAACCGCACCTTGCCGGTATCGATATAGTTCTTCTTCAGCTCGGGGAACGTGGCGGTGTGGAAGCGCTGGCAGAAGGGGCACTGATAATCGGTGAACTCGACGATCGTGAGCGGCGCGCTTTTGTTGCCAAGCATCTGGAAACCGTCGAGGTTCAGTTTGGCGCGCTGCGGCTGCTCCTGCTGCGGCGCTGCCGGGGCCTTGGCCTGCTGCTGTTGCAGCAACTGGCGGATCTGCCGCAGCTCGTTCAGAATCTGCTCCGCCTGCTGCCGCGTGATGCCCGGCTCGGCTTGCGCCGGCGCGCTCTGCTGCGCCCCGAGCGGCACGAGGGCCAGGCTTGCGAATACAAAAAACTTCTTCATGGTTCTATCTTCTTTCCAGCACCAGCATGTACTGCGAATCGGGAATCGTTTCCCTCTCCATCACCAAATGGAAATGGTTGGCTTCGATTTCCTTGATCACATCCGGCATATCGAGCCGGATATGCGTCATGGCGCGGCCGTTCGGCATCGCCTCCGGACGCTTGTAATATTCGACCACCACCAGCTTGCCTTCGGGCTTCAGAGCCTTGTGGATCGACGCCAGCATCTTCTCGGGATAATCGAAATGGTGGTAGGCATCGAGCACCAGCGCCTCATCCACCTGCGCCTCCGGGAGATTCGGATCGGACTCCGTTCCCTTGACGAAGGTGATATTGGTGAGATTCTGGTTCTGCGCGCGCTGTTTCGCGGCGGCCAGGAAGTCATCGAAAATGTCTTCCGCGATGACGTGGCCGTCCGGCCCCACGGCCTTGCTCAGGAACGGAAGCATATAGCCGATGCCGGTCCCGATATCCGCCACGGTCATCCCCTTCTGTACTCCCATCAGGCGCACGAGCTGGCCAGGCTTCTGCGTCTGGTCGCGCTCCGGGTTGCCGAGCCCGGCGGCCACGCTCTGCCGCTGCTCCGGGGTCTTGTAGCCGGCATTGGCATTACCGGCGACCTGCGCCGAAAGGCCTGCAGCCAGGAACACAACGCACAGCAAAGCTTGTGCTGCAGGCCCATAGCCTGCACGCGCGCGCAGGCCATAGGCCCGCGCCACTGGCGCAACGAACTTCATAAACCGGCCTCCATGGGCAGCGCCAGCGGCGCCTCCCGCATGAAATCGAGCTGCGACATCTCCTCCAACGCCTCGCGCACCGCCTGTTCCGACGTCGGCTCCACGGTGATGACGAACGGCAGGTCGTGCTTGGTATTGCAGGGCTCCTGCAGCACGGCCTCGAGACCGATGTGCTTGCTGGCGAGAATGCCGGCCAGCTTCGCGATAATTCCGGGCCGGTCGTCGACGCGGAAGCGCAGATAATAAGCGCCCTTCTGCCGCGCCACCGAGGCCGGCTGGTATTCACCGAGGCGCGGATGGGCGAAGGGCGAAACGCGCTCCGGGCTGCCCGCGCGGATCTCGCGCGCCACCCGCATCAGGTCGCTCACCACCGCCACGCCCGTGGGATGTCCGGCGCCCCAGCCGTAATAAAACGTGTCCTCGCCGTACGCGCCCTTCACCCAAACCGCGTTATACGGACCCTGCACGCCGGCCAGAATCGTCGAACAGGGGATCAGCGCCGGCCGCACGGAAAGGATCAGCCCCTCGTGCGTCTGCCGCGCGCCGCAGATCAGCCGGATGGTGTGGTCGAGCTCGCGCGCGTAGCGGAAATCGAGCGGCGTGATGCGCCGGATGCCCTCAACGAAAATGTCCGAGGGCGTGATCTTCTCGCCGAACGCGAGCGCGGCCAGCAGCACCAGCTTGGAGCGCGCATCGTAGCCGTCGATATCGGCGCTCGGATCGGCCTCCGCGTAGCCCAGCCGCTGCGATTCGGCGACCAGCTCCTCCATCGTCTGCCCCGTCTTTTCCATCCGGGTGAGGATGTAGTTGCAGGTGCCGTTGAGAATGCCGTAGAGCGCCTGCACGCGGTCGCCCGAAATGCCCTCGCGCAGCACCGCGTGGATCGGAATGCCGCCGCAGACGCTGGCCTCCATCGCGAGATTGATGCGCGCCGCGATGGCGCGGTCCCAGATCTCCGGACCGCAGGCCGCCATGATCTCCTTGTTCGCCGTAACGACGGACTTCTTGTGCGCGATCGCGGCATCGATAATCTGCGACGCCACGCCCGTGCCGCCGACCAGCTCGGCCACAATCTGAACGTCCGGCCGGCAGACGACCTCACGCCAATCCGTGGTCTTGAACACTCCGTCGAGGCCGTCCGGCAGCGTCTTCGCATGCACCGAGCGGCTGCACACGGCCGCCACTTTCAGCCGGAAGCCGAGCTTGAGCGCGATCTGATCGGCATTGCCGGCCAGGATGTTCAGAGTGCTCGACCCGACGTTACCGAGCCCGATAATGCCGACATTGACCGAATCCATGGCGGGTATGGATTCTATGGTAGCAGGGTGGGGGGCCGGGTTACGGCCGCCGCGCGCCGTGAACTACGTTCAGGATCAGAATGTCGTCCGCCACGATTTCTCCGCGTTCCGCGGCCGCCAAGCTGCCCTTCACCTTGCGCTCGAACCATTCGTTATACGCCGACACGAGCGCGCTCACTTCCACCCCTCCGCCAGCCGCACCAGCGTCCGCACCGGCACGCCCGTCGGCCCTTTGGCCAGCCACGGCTTTTCGTCGTCCAGCCACGCGGTGCCGGCGATATCGAGGTGCACCCACGGGGTATCCTCGGCGAATTCCTTGAGGAACCACGCGGCCGTGATCGCGCCGCCCCAGCGGCCGCCCACGTTGGCCAGATCCGCGAACGCGCTCTTGAGGTAATCCTTGTAATCCTCGTCGAGCGGCATCGCCCAGGCGCGCTCGCCCTCAGCGCGGGAAGCGGCCAGCACGCGGTCGCGCATCGCGTCGTCATTCGCGAACAGGCCGATATGAACGTGC
>DATGMB010000304.1:0-32606 GCA_035293845.1 Bryobacteraceae bacterium | reverse complement strand
GCGAGTAGCGCGAGCGGGAAGGTGCCGGGTTCGGGCGTGGGAACGGTCGTGCCGGCGTAGATCCCTCCGGAAGTATTGATGGCCCAGCTTCCAAACGCGAGCGTATCCGGAATCGTGTTGCCTGCCTGGCTGCTCCAGGTGAGCTGGATCCAGCCCATGCCGCCGTTTCCGAGCGTGAATCCGGCATAGCCGGGGACGCCGGATGCGAACTGGCCATGAGCGACGGGGTGTGTCCCAGCCGCGCGGGACAGGATCCCTCCGATGCCCATGGTGGGGCCACTCTGGATGGGTTGGGACAGGAGAAAGCGCCGGAGACTGTGGTTCGGTCCGCTCGCGAAGACTCCGCCAACGGTGCTCACCGTTCCCAACAGGGCGAACCCCAGCGTGGCGTGGCGGCCAGAGTGGGAAAGGCGCTTGATCACAAGCTCGGCTGTAAGTATATCGAGATATGCGCCCCGAGATGTGCGAAAGGTGAGGTTTTTAAAGGTGCTGGCCGAGGCGTTTGCGCCGATATGGCTTTGCGTCAGGGAGATCAGTGAGCCGAAGTTGCCGGTGATGACGCTCGCATCGGCGGAAGTCGCCGAAGCAAGGGCCGCGCCGGTGGCGGCGGCATAAAGAGGCCAGCGGCCGAGGTGGGACCCGCGGCCGGATGCCGGTGCGGGCACCGTCGCGGCGTAATCGTCGAGCAGAGTAGCGAAATCGGACCCGGACTTGGAACGCGAGATCATCGAGTGGCTGCCTCCGGTTGAAATTGTCCGCGCTGGACCATGAGTACTAGAAGGTCCGGCGTTCTAAAAGTATTCGCAGAAGAAAGGGAATCTGTCAAGGGGCCGGGGTTTGCCGGACAGGAGCGCCCGGCAGCGACTGTTTCAGGCTCGCTCCGTGAGTTGCCTCCGCCGGATGTGAATGACCGCGAAAATGATAGCCAATGTACCGAGCAGGAGAGTCCATGACTCGGGCTCCGGGACGATGGTGGCGGTGATGTTCACCGCTGAGGCTCGGGCATCCTCAAAGGTGCCGCTGCCATGAATGACAAACACGCGGTCTATGGGGGGCAAGCCGGCGAAGGATGTCGGCAACTGATTCGGATTGAAGAAAAACGAGCAGCACAGGTCAATGTCTAGCGACATGGTTACCGGATCGGTCAGCCCGGGAATGCTGCCAGCCGGCAACGTCGATTGGACGAGGAAATCCTGGCCGCTGGGCAGGACCTGATACGAAGTCGGCGTGCCGTGCACGCTGTATCCTCCAATCTGGGCATTGAAAAAGTCGCCCGGCGAGGGAGTGAAGTTTACCGGGCCGGTCGTGCTGGCGTCATACTGCAGCGTTGCCGTGTAGGTCGTCCCCATGGGGATCGCGGATGTGGCTCCCGCTCCGACATCGTAGAAGAAGCCATTGAAAGTAACGTTCACGACGATGTCCGCGCGGAGAGGGAATGTGAATAGCGCAAGCATCGCGAATGCAACGGTCCATTTAGTGTGGCGCAGGCGCAAGATAAGCCTTATATTGCTCAACATTGCTCGACTGTACTTCCAGTGTGCTAACTGTTCAAGAACATTCGTGCGTGGAAAAGATTTCCTGCTGGCCGATTGGTCCATGCCCACACTTATAAATAGTGCTCGGTAAAACAATTGGGGTTCTTATTTCCCGAACGCCAGCAGCACATTCCCGGGATCCCCTGCCACATCCCGTAGACGGAATTCGTGAAGACCATGCCCCCGGCGGGCACAGGCCCGGCGGGAATTATCCGATATCGGCGATCGGCGCGGATTGGGCCGCAGCGGCACGCCGTTTGCGCCACGCGGCGATTCCGGCGGCGCCGCAGGCGAGCAGGGCGAGCGGGAAGGTGCCGGGCTCAGGGGCCGCGGGAATGGTGGTACCGGCGAGGATACCTCCCGCGGTGCTGACGGCCCAGTTGCCGAAGGCCAGGCGATCCGGGAACCTGTTGCCGGCCTGGCTGCTCCAGGTCAGTTGGATCCAGCCGATATCGCCATTGGCGAGCTTGAATCCGGCATAGCCAGGGACGCCCGAAGCGAACTCGCCATACAGCCTGTTGACAGTGGTTCCGAGAATAAACCGGCCTGTTTCGCGTCTACATAAGGACCCGAAGGGGTGAGTGTGGTCACCCGAGACCGGTTGGGAAAGGGGGAATCGCTGGAGACTCCGGGAACCGTAAATCTGAAGGCCGTTCGTGAAAACTGCGCCGCCAGCGCTCGCGGCGTAGAAGAGAGCCTTACCCCGATGGTCGTTAAAGGCGTGTGAGTAGCGGTTAATTAAGAGCGCGGCTCCGAGCTTGCCGACATAAGCGCCGAGCGACGTTCGAAGGGTCAGCAATTTGGAAGTATGGGCCAAGGCGTTCGGGCCGATGTGGCTCTGCGCCAGAGAGATGAATGTTCCGAAATTGCCGGTGATCACGCTGGCATCGGCCGAACTGGCTGCAGCCAGCGCCGCGCCGGTGGCGGCCGCATAGAGAGGCCAGCGGCCGAGATGAGCGGACCGGCCCGATGGCGGCGCGGCCGCAGCATATGCGGCCAGTTGGCCGGCAAGGTTCGACTTCCGTTTCGAAGGCACAGTCATTCGGTGGCGCTGACTTTTTAGGCTCTTTGGTACCCAGCAGTACTGGAAATACCGACTGGGGAATCATAGAAGGATACCCTGAGCAATGTCAAGAAACGGACGAATCTTCGGTACTGGCGATCGCGCCCGGAGAGGATGCCCGCGGCGCTCCCGATCCAGGCCTACGCAATCTACGGGAGCTTCGCGATGCGTCCGGCGGCAAGGACGCTCGGGCCGTTGCCGAGCAGGGTTGCGCCGCCGATCACCGGGTCCCCGATCAGTGTCCCGATGCAATAGGCCTGGCCGGCAATTTCGAAGCACGGCACGACTTCGTTGCCCACGGTAGTGGTGACCACCAGCTCCGTGGGCTCGTCCGCCAAACCGTGCAGGACGGCGGTGGCGAGCATGGCACGGCCCTGAAGGGCGAAATCGGCGGTGCCGTTTCCACCGAGCGCCGCCTGGCTGTGCGCCGGCGTGGGCTGCGCGGGCGTCGGGTCGTGGAAGACCATGATGCCGGGGTTCCCGGTGCTGTTGCTCGCGGGATCCAGGGGGTACTGCGCCACCGGCATGAATATGTTGCCGTGGATCGGGTCCACCGCCAGGGTCGAACCGCCGCGGCCGGCGCAGGCTGCGCCGACAAGCGTCGGGGCAGGGGCGTCGGCCGTGCCCGCCGCGAAAACTCCCACGACAGGGAAGACATTTCCCGCGTTCGTGGCCGGGCAGCGCCCACCGTTGTTGGTATTGGAGCCGGATCCTGTATAGAAGCGGCGAGTGCCGGGGTTGTAACCCATGACGTCATCCCGATTCACCTGCGGAAATTGGGCGAGCATCGATCCATCGACCAGGCTGACGGCCTGCTCTCCCGCGACGTTGTTGCAGCCAACCATCATGGTGTTGGTCACGGGATCGATCCAATTGCCGTTGCCGGAGCAATTCGTGAGCGGAAAGGTGGCGACGAGAGCTCCCGTCCCGGCGGCGCCGGCATTGGGATCGATCACGACGATTCCCACGCTGGGGATCGTGAGATAGGTGAAGCCGTTAATGGGGTTGAATCGCGGCTGCTCGGCAGAGCCCGGAATGGGAATGGATGCCACGACGGTATTCGCAGCGGGGCCGAGCAGGTCGATACCCGTGAGGAAATACGGTGAGGTGGTATTGCCGATGTAGACGCGGTGGTGGATGGGGTCGTAGTCCAGCTCGTCCGGCGAGCGCGGCATATTCACCGCGGCTGGCGGCGCGCCCGGCAGGGTCAGGTCGTAGATGTATGCCGTGCTGACGCGGTCGGTCACCACCAGCTTTTGCAGATCCGGGACCACGAGCACGCCGCTCGGGCAGGAGGATGAGGTGCAGTTCGGCACCGGAACCCATCCGAGCACGCCATTGGTTCTGGTGTCGATGGCAAGCACGGCGTGCGCGACATGATCGGCGTAGTAGAGGATCTGGGTGACGGGGTTAAAGGAGCTCAAGTCGACGGATTCCGCCGTGGCGCCGGTGGTCGTCCAGCGGGGCACCGGAATCAGCCCCTTGTACACGAGGCCGGCGTCGGGGGTCGCGACCTGCGCGGCTGCGGTGCCGGTGGCAATCACCAGAACCGGGATGAGCCCGCCCATTTTTTGCCTCAATTGAGCCATTTCGATTCCCCTCTTTGAAGTGAAACTTGAGATCTGTGCGGCGCCATGTTCTTCACTTGCCGAACGCCAGCAGCACATTGCCCGGCATCCCCTGCCACATGCCGTAGCCGGAATTCGTGAAGACGATGCCCCCGGCGATTACGGGGCCGGCGGAATCGAGCGAGCCGCCTTTGCCGGGCACGCCATTAGCGGTTTGGAAGTCGCGCGCGGTGTCGAAATCCCAGAGAATTGCGCCGGTTTTGGCGGAAAAAGCGCGGAAATGGCCGTCGATCGAGCCGGAAAAAACGGCGCCGGGGATGGCGGAAATGGCCGCGGACTGGGCGCTGTTGCAGCCTTTCGCGCCGGGCGTGCAGTGCAGCTCCGGCGGCGGCGTACTCCAGATTTTGCGGCCCGTGCGGAGATCGACGGCGTGGATGCCGCCCGGCCGGCCCTGCCGGACCATGAGGTCGCTGACGGCGGCGAAGGCATACTCGGTGTCCGCGGCACCGCCCCACTCGATTCCGCCGAGCCCGCCGCCCTGACCGAGGCGGACCTGCCAGAGCACCTTGCCCTTGTCGTCCGGATCGAGGCCCCAGAGAATGCCGGATTTTTGGCCGCAGACGAGCACTCGGCGGCCGCCGGGGAGATCGCGAAGGATCGGCGAAGTGCCGAAATCGTAATCGGGGCCGGGCTCGGCGGGGCAGTTGGCGCCGCGCGCGCAACCCATTGTGAAGTTATCCTTCGCCTGTACCTGCGCGGACCAGAGCAGTTTGCCGCTCGCGAGATCGAAGGCGAGGATGGCGTCGCTCGTCGGAATCGAGACGCCGGTATAGGAGTTGCCGGTGGCGGCGTAGAGGACGTTCTTCTTCGTATCGATCGTGGGGGCGGACCAGACGGCCGCGCCGGCGGGTCCGAAGCCTTTGGTTTGCCCTGCGGGATCGAGCGGTCTGGGCTCGTCCGGGATGGTGTAGCTCTTCCAGATCTGCCGGCCGGTAGAGCCATCGAGCGCCACGATGCTGCCGCGGAACCTGCAGCAGGCGTAGGTGGGCAGCATGGCCGAGGCTTCTTCGATCGAAGAGACGGGCACGTAGAGGCGGCCATCGTAGAACGCGGGCGCGCCGGTGATGCGCGAGGCGGGGTGGTCTTCGACCTTCACCTTCCAGAGCGGCGCGCCGGTGGCGGCGTCGACGGCGTGGACCGTGGAACGGATATCGCCGAAATATGCGACGGCTTTGCCGCCGGCCATACCGATGCTGACGGCGGTGCGCACCTGCGCGCCGGCATCGTATTTCCAGTACGCGCATCCGGTGGCGGCGTCGAGCGAATAAACCGCGCCGGAGGCGGAGCCGACGAAGACGCGTCCGCCGACGACGGCGGGCTGGGCGGAGCGGACGGTGTCGCCCGGGAAGGCGAAGGCCCATTTCAGCTTGAGATGGGGGACATCGGCGGCTGTGAGGCCGGGCGCGGGTTGGAAGCGGGTGTTGGCGAGGTCGTTGCCCCAGCCGTTCCAGCCGCCAGCTTCGGGACGGAAAGGAGCGGGGGCGGCAGTGCACTGGCCGGCCAGGGCGGTACCTGCGGAGGAGAATTCCTTGGCGGTGAGGTAGCGCGCGATGGCGCGGCCCTCCTCGGCGCTGAGGCCGGCCGATTGCGGAACCATGGCGCCTTCGAACATGGCCTTGTAGATGGCTTCCGGAGTGCGCGCGGCGAGCTCGGAGCGCGACGGCATGCGGGCCTGCGGGGCGCCGTCGTGACAGGTGGCGCATCGCTGCTTGTAGAGGGCGGCGCCATCGGGAGGCGCGGCGAACGAGATCCCGGCGAGGAGGCAAACCGGTAGGAATATGCGGGGCGGCATGGCGGCTCGCCACACTCTATCACAGGCGGATGGTAAAGCTTGAGCCATGGTGAGCCTCTTGGAGAAGGCGTGGGAGAAGGTGGAGGCACTGCCTCCCGAGGAGCAGGAAGCGCTCGCCGCTCAGATTCTGGCTGAACTCGCGGACGAAGAGGCCTGGAGGAAGCGGTTCGCGGCAAAGCGAGATGTGATCCGTCGCATGGCCCGCGAGGCACTGGAAGAGGACGCCCGGGGCGAGACGCTGCCGGGCCCGTGATATAGTAGCTGCCCATGAAAACCGCGATCCCCGGCGCGGCGTCCGCGCTGCTTTGGGCGGGTATCTGCGCGCTCGCGCAGGGGCAGACGCCGCAGCCGCCGGTCCACTTTCACCATGTCCACGTGAACTCGCAGTATCCGGAACTTGCCATCGAGTGGTACACGAAACATTTCGCGTGCGAGCGGGCCAAGTTCGGCGGGGAGGATGCGTTACGGGTGGGAAGCGCGTGGATCCTTTTCAGCAAAGTGGACCGGCCGGCGCCGTGGAGAATTACTACCGCGCTGTACCACATCGGCTGGGGCGCCACGGACCCGAAAGCGGATTACCGGAAGTTCCTCGACATGGGCGCGCGCATTCAGAGTCCGCTGATGGACTTGGGCGAAGGGCTGCCGCTGCCGCTCGGGCAGCGGTTCTTCATGTACCTGTGGGGACCGGACAACGTCATCATCGAGGACATCACGGCCTCCAGCAACGAGTACAATCACGTGCACCTGCTGAGCGAGGACCCGGTCGCGGCAGGGGAATGGTACGCGAAGGAGTTCGGGTTTCCGCGGCGGACCGCGCCGGCATCGAAGGCGCCGCGCTATTTCAACGGCAACCAGATCGGGCCAACCTCGGGGTTCAATATCGATAACGTCAACGTGCCGATCTTTCCGATCGAGCTGGCGCGCGACCTGTTCCCGGAGGACTGGAAAGGCCGGGAGCATCCCGATTCGCCGCGCGGGCACGCGCTCGATCACTTCGCCTTCCGTTGCGACGATCTGGACGCCATGCTGGCGCGGCTGCGCAAGGACGGCGTGAAGATCGTCGAGGAGCCGCAGATGCGGAACCACGGCGCGATACGGTCGGCGTTCATCGAGGGCCCGGACCGCGTGGCGATCGAGCTGGTGGACGGCGCGGCGAAGCAGTAACCCGGCCGGCGCTCCGTGGCGGCCGGGGCCGCTACTTCGCCTAAATCGGGTTTCTCCGGAATCGCGGCCCACGGAAGAGAGCAGCGGACCCCATACCGGCATCTCATTCGAGCCGTGGGCCGGCTCATCGACGCTCTTCAGCCTCGCGGCGACGTAGCCATCGGGATACTTGCCGTATGGGTATCAGATCCGCCCGAAGCGCGCTACGGCCTCTTTGATCGAGCGGAACTTTTCGATGAAGGGGAGCATGGTGTGCTCGGTGTTATCGAGCTCCTGCGCCTTCTTGAGGACATCGGCGGCGCGGGCGCGGGGGACCACGGCCACGCCGTCCTCGTCCGCTACCACGATATCGCCCGCGTTGACGCGCACGCCGGCGCAGGTCACCGGAATGTTGACGCCGCCAAAACGGTAATGGTTGATGGTCGTCGAGGGCACGACGCCGCGGCTGAAGACGGGGAACTGGATCTTGCGGATCTGCGGCGTATCGCGCACGCCGCCGTCGATCACCGCGCCGGCCAGGCCGCGAACCTTCATGGCGGTCGCCATCAGGCCGCCGATGCCCGCGTAATCGCCGCCGTCTTCGAGGACCATCACGTAGATGGAGCCGGCGGGGGCGTTGTCGATGGCGTCCAGCATGCCCTGCGAGGCGGCGGCGCCCTCGTGGTGTTCGCTCTTCTTCATCAGCACCGTGACGGCGGGCCCGGCGATCCTGGCCGGGGAGAGCGGGCGCATCTCGTGCGACATGTAGGCGCGCTGGCCATAGAGCTGTTCCATGGCGTCCGCCACGGAGGCGGCTTCGACGTTGCGCAGGCCATCGATCAGCGGGTCGCCCGGCGTTTGCGCCATCAGCCAGAGGACCGCGGCCGCGGGGAGGAGCAGAAGCGGAATGCGTCTCATGCTGCGCAGGGTAGCAGATGTAATATGTAGGGTGCTATGACACGCCGAAGCCTCGCCGGACTCTTCGCGGCCGGAGCGGTGCGCGCCCTGCGCGCGATGCCCGTTCCGAAGATCAAAGACATTCAGGTGATCGCCACCGAGCCGGGCGGGGTGCGGCTGACGGTGGTCAAGATTCTGACCGATCAGGACGGGCTGTACGGTTACGGCTGCGGCACCTTCACGCAGCGGGCCGAGCTGGTAAACGCCGCCGTCGAGCGGTATTTGAAGCCGTTCCTGATCGGCCACGCGGTGGACCGCATCGAGGATATCTGGCAGGCCTGTTACAACAGCTCGTACTGGCGCAACGGGCCGGTGTTGAACAACGCAATCAGCGGCGTCGACCAGGCATTGTGGGACATCAAGGGACGCCAGGCGAATATGCCGGTGTACGAGCTGGCCGGCGGCAAATGCCGCGAGGCGGCGGCGTGCTACTCGCATGCTTCGGGGCCGGATAACGCGCGTTGCATTGAAAGCGCGCGGCGGCTGATGGAACAGGGATTCCGGCACGTGCGCCTGCAGGTGGGCGTCCCCGGGACGGCGAGCTACGGCTCGGGCGGGGGCACGGCGGCGCGTCCGCAGGCGCTGCACGACGGGCCGGTGTTCGATTCCGCGGCGCAATGGCGGGTGTCGCTCAAGCTGCTCGAGGAAGGACGCAAGGCGCTTGGCGATGAGGTCGAGCTGCTGCACGACATGCACGAGCGCTATACGCCGAACCAGGCGGTGCAGCTCGTCAAGGCCGTGGAGCCGCTCCGGATGTTTTTCATGGAGGACCCGCTTTCTCCGGAGGACATCGCGTACTTCCGGCAGATCCGCCAGAACTGCGCGACGCCGATCGCGATGGGCGAGCTCTTCAACAGCCCGCACGAGTGGACGCCGCTGATCGCGGAACGGCTGATCGATTACATCCGCATCCACGTCAGCCAGGCCGGCGGGTTCACGCCGTGCCGCAAGATCGCTGCGATGGCCGAGACGTTCGGCGTGCGCACTGCATGGCATGGGCCGGGCGATGTTTCGCCCATCGGCCACATGGCGAACGCCACGCTGGACGTGACCTGCTACAACTTCGGCGTCCAGGAATACAGCGGCTTCAACGACCGCGTGCAGGAAGTCTTCCACGGCTGCCCGATTGCGAAGAACGGCTACGTAACGCCGAGCGATTCGCCGGGATGGGGCATCGAGGTGGACGAGAAGGCTGCGGCAAAGTATCCCTACGGCACCGGCGAGCGCAACAAGCTGAACGGGGGATGGGGCGAGATCCGAAGGCCGGACGGGACGATCATTAAGCAGTGAGACGGCCGGTCAACGAGGTGGAGGCGGGCGGATTCGCGGGGGGCGCGTAGGACGCGGTGAGCGGCAGGTGGCCAATCGTTGGCCAGTTGCCGAAAACCCGCAGTGTAGATTCAACGGCTTACAGGCTCGGGGTGGCCAATCGTAAGCCACCTGCCAGGAAAAGCCGGTGCCGTATACGCAGCCGTACCCGGCGTTCAAGCTTCAATGAGGCCGCAGCCGATCGGCTGCGGAAACGACATCAAAATCATATCCTCTCCCACGTAAACAGCGCTTCAATGAGGCCGCAGCCGATCGGCTGCGGAAACCGTGCCCCCAGACGCAACGAGACAGCACGAACAGAGGTGCTTCAATGAGGCCGCAGCCGATCGGCTGCGGAAACCCGACAGCACGTCGCTGACGGTGGCGTCTGTGGCCGGGCTTCAATGAGGCCGCAGCCGATCGGCTGCGGAAACCAAATTTCATGGCTGCGACACGCGAGTGGAAGGAAGGCTTCAATGAGGCCGCAGCCGATCGGCTGCGGAAACCGGCGGCGGCTTATCCCGGTTTGCCGCCGCTCTGGAGCTTCAATGAGGCCGCAGCCGATCGGCTGCGGAAACCGGTGAGGCGCACGCCTGACAAGCCGGTGAGATGCGCGCTTCAATGAGGCCGCAGCCGATCGGCTGCGGAAACCCGAGCTGCCTCACCCGGATGGGATCGGCCAGCTCTAGCTTCAATGAGGCCGCAGCCGATCGGCTGCGGAAACCAAGTCGGCTGCGGGTAGGGCTACGATTAACGCGTGGCTTCAATGAGGCCGCAGCCGATCGGCTGCGGAAACGCCGCTCCACGTCCGCGTCCGAGATCTCCGCCTCCGAGCTTCAATGAGGGCGCAGCCGATCGGCTGCGGAAACCCAACTCTCGCAACGCTCTCGCCGCCCGTTCAGGTAGGCTTCAATGAGGCCGCAGCCGATCGGCTGCGGAAACACGGCGATGATTGTTTTCAGCTTGCGTGACCGGCTCGCTTCAATGAGGCCGCAGCCGATCGGCTGCGGAAACAGCGCTACAACGGCTCCGTCTCGCTGACGGCCGTGGCTTCAATGAGGCCGCAGCCGATCGGCTGCGGAAACGTGCTGACGCCATTGGGTGTGGCTATGGCTGGGGCGCTTCAATGAGGCCGCAGCCGATCGGCTGCGGAAACCCAGCGGTACTTCTTTGGCGCAAGCGCTGAAGACCTGCTTCAATGAGGCCGCAGCCGATCGGCTGCGGAAACAGGAAATTGGCCAGGGCTGTGGAGACGTTGGTTTTGCTTCAATGAGGCCGCAGCCGATCGGCTGCGGAAACTACGATTTCCTGGTGAAGTTCCTGGACTTCCTGAAGGCTTCAATGAGGCCGCAGCCGATCGGCTGCGGAAACGTCGAGCGGCGCATCGCGGCGAAAAAGGCCAAGGAGCTTCAATGAGGCCGCAGCCGATCGGCTGCGGAAACACAAGGACGCCGAACGCCAGCGGCTGTACCGGCTCATGCTTCAATGAGGCCGCAGCCGATCGGCTGCGGAAACGTCGCAGTGAGCTTGTGTGCGTGTTCCTCACGGATTCGCTTCAATGAGGCCGCAGCCGATCGGCTGCGGAAACCCGCCGGATAAGCAGGGCGATCCGACTAAGACTGTGGGCTTCAATGAGGCCGCAGCCGATCGGCTGCGGAAACTCCAGCCTGGGTAGTCGGTCCACAGCATCTGGCCCGCTTCAATGAGGCCGCAGCCGATCGGCTGCGGAAACGGCAACGTTGATCTCAGACTGAACAGCAAGCACAGCCGCTTCAATGAGGCCGCAGCCGATCGGCTGCGGAAACGAGGAACGCGGCGGCGCTCGCGTATGCCCGCAAGATGCTTCAATGAGGCCGCAGCCGATCGGCTGCGGAAACAGCCCTCCCGCTATCCTATTCAATTTTCAAGGATCTTGTCCACACTTTGCGAGCGGTCCCGTTGCCGGGCCATCGAATGCCTCGCCGCGTCTCGGGGCTCCTCTGCAAGTACAAGCATACACGAAATTTACCCGCCGCGAGCGGTCCCCGCATTTTGCTCATCGCCCCACCGCTCGCAAGACTCATCGTGTAATGAAAACAGGGTACACTCCAATCTCGCCCTCCACCACCCGCGCCAGCAAACGGGTCTGAATCTCGAGCAGCCGCCGGTAACTCACACGGTAGTCGAACAGCGGATGCGTCACCAGGGAATCCATCCGCAATTCGTAAGCGCGGAAGAAAGCCTTTCGTCCCGCCGGCGTCAAGGCAACCGATCCGCCCACCCGCACGAAGTCCCGCGCGGTCACCATCCCGCCGTTCACCGCGGTCAGCACCGCGGAATCCACGATCAGCGGACGGAACGGCTCCATCAGGTCCAGCGCCAGCGCCGGCCGGCCGAAGCGCGGCTGGTGATAGAAGCCCACATACGGGTCGAAGCCAACGGCGTAGCACGCCACCGTCAAGTCCTTCGCCAGCAGGCTGTAGCCGAGCGAAAGCAGCGCATTGATGGGATCGCGCGGGGGCCGCCGGTTGCGTCCGGCGACTTCAAACGTCA
This sequence comes from Bryobacteraceae bacterium, assembly GCA_035293845.1. Lineage (GTDB taxonomy): Bacteria > Acidobacteriota > Terriglobia > Bryobacterales > Bryobacteraceae > DATGMB01. Next base: position 20,648 of record DATGMB010000304.1, on the reverse strand, counting down.
GATCGGCTCCCTGGCCCTCTTCATCCGGCTTGATCATCCCGGAGAAATCGCCGAAGTACAGCCGCGCCGCGTTGCCCTCGATTCCCAGCAACTCTTCGAGCGTATCCGTGCGCCCGGCGCGGTGCGCCATCTCTTTCAATCCCTCCAGCGTTTCGCGCCGGGGCTCGATATGGTTCCGCTGCAGCAGCGTTCGCTGATTCCTGATTTTCCCTTCGACGAGCCGCCGCGCCAACGAGATCGCAAAGTAGTCCTGCTCGGCCAGCCGGAACTGGCTGCGCCGCAGGAATACGTTCTTCTGGTTCAATCCCGTCGTGATGCCGTAAAACCAGCCGCCCATCGAGAAATAGCAGATCGGCACCTCGGCTTCGCACAAGGCCTGCACCGCCTGGGTCGTCAGTTGCACGTTGCCCATGACGTTCACCTGGCAGATTTCGCCGATCCGCACCTCCTGCACCACGGTGCGCTCGTCTTTGACCTGGAGCACGCCGCCGGACTTCCCCACGCGCGCGCCCTGCGTATTCAGGTATAACGGCCGCAATTCGCTGCGCGGCGTTACCAGCGGCCGGACCTCGCGCTTTACCGGCTTGCGCGGCAACTGGAAGAGCGAGAGCTGCTCGGGTTCCGCTTCCGCCCCGGCGCTCGCCAGCGTCTCGTCCGGGAGGCAGATTCCGACGAGCGAACATCCCGGGCACTTCGGCGAATCGACCAGGGGCGGCGGGATCTCACCCGCCGCGGCGGTGCTCCAGGCACGGCGCACCAGCTCTTCCGTCTCTGCGATCAATGAAGCGTCCACCGCGATCCGCACCCGCTGGCCCGTCTTGCGGTAGTAGGCCACGGCCTCTTCGCAGCGGTACCCGTTCTCCCGCAGAATTATGGCCTGGACGGCCAGTTGCGCGCGGTCCGCAGGCCACAATTCGAGCCCGTCCGCTCCCTCCCGCGGACGGCCGTGCTTGTAATCGACCGGCGTGACGGTTGCTCCCTCGCCCTCGACCAGGTCCATCTTCGCGATCAGCCGCAGCCGCTCGCTGGTCAGCGTGATCGAACGCGCGTGGATCGTCTGCGGCAGATCGTCCGGCTGCGGCAGCGCCGATGGCTGGTCGTCGACCCTCCGGTGCTCGAACCTTCCCTCGATCGTATCCGCGCTGTCCGCAAACAGGCCTTCCACCCATTCGTAGAAGAACAGGCGCGGACAGTAAGCAAACTCGTTGACCATGCGCGCCGGCAGGTAATCCGGCAGCCTGCGCGCGTCTTCCAGCGGTACCGGTGCTGCTCCCATAGCTCCTCACACGATGATGCACGGCCCGTCGAGCGCCGTGTAGGGCTTACCGAGCGCGGTGATGACACGGTCGCCGCGCCCGCCGGCCGGACCCAGGTTGACGAACAGCACCTGGTCCTCCTTGTGGTGGATGATTTGCGCCAGCTCCGCCCGGCAGCGCGCCAGATCGGCCGCCGTGAACTGGCACTCGAACACGGAATACTGCAGATGGTCGCCGTATCCCCGCATGGTCTGGAACACTTTTCGCAGCCGCTTTTCGTCGCAGATGTCGTAGCAAACCAGGTACGAGGTCCGCATGCCTACATGCCTGCCATGAGGCCCAGGCCGTAGAAACGGCCGCCGCCGAGGCAAATCGGCCCGGCGATTTTGACCGGGTTGCCGTGGGCGTCCCGCCACGTCACCTTCACGTGGTAGCGCGGAAAGCGCTTCAAATGATCCGGGACGCCGTAGCGCCCGGCGGGATCCACACCCCGCCAGAAGCCCACCTTGCGCCATTCGAGCCCGGCGTTCGCCGCCAGCGGCTCCGGAATTCCGGCCTGCACGATGGCTTTCCGCAGGAGCCCGTCGATGCGCGCTTCGAGTTGTTCGAGCAGCGCCCGCTGCTCCCCGGCACCCGTGGGTTTTTCGAGCCGGCGGCGGTAATGCCGCGGGTCGTCGAAGCCCGGAAGCACGGCCGGAGTCACCGTCGCCCAGGTCGCGGTGGGCTGCTGATAGCGGCGGATCACCGGATCGCTGCGCGGGATGAGCGAAAGCAGCGCGAGTTCCCGCCCGCTGGTCTCTTCGCGGAGCACCTCTCCGGAGAGCGCCCGCGCCACCCAGGCAACGTCCTCCGCGCCCGCGCCGAAGCCCAAGGTCATGACGCGGCGCACGCTCCCCGCCACCGCGCCATCCGGGCGGGCCTCGATGGTCGGGACCGGAACGTAGGCGAACCGCGGCGCGGAGGCGGCGTCCGCCGTATGGCCCAGCACCAGCGAGGCGATTTTTTCGGCCGGCCATCCACCGCGGAGGGCTGCTGCTTTGACCGCGCCGCGCAGCATTCCCGCGAGCGTCAGCCCGCGCCGGGCGGCATCGAATGGCTGGAAACCATCGGCGTCCGGCCGCAGGAGCTGAAAGGCCGCAAACGGCGGCGCGGCCGGCTGCGTGGCAGGCCGGTACGCGACTTTCCGGTAGCGGGCGAGCGGCGGCGGCGGAACGAAGCCGGCTTCCGTGATGCGCCGCAGGAAGCGCTTGTGCCGGCAGAGGATCTCCGGAAGTGTGCCCGGCATCGGCACGCGCAGGCCATCCGCCGGACTCTCGCCGCCCGGCAGCCACCGCTCGCCCGCCAGCGATTCGATCTCGCCATCGGACAAGATTGTTCCGTGGCCCACCGCGAGGTCCATTCCCCATCCCAAAGCGGCGATCGAGCGCGCCGCTTCGGAGAGGGCGCCGATATGTTCCGCGGCGCCCGCCTCCGCTATCGGCCACACGTAGTGCACGGCATCGGATTCGAGCAGTGTGGGCCGCACGGCCTTCATCGCGCGATGGGTTCGCGGATCGGCATCGCCCGATCCAACTTCGTTCCCCCTGGCCCAGGCTCTGGCGACGATATCCATGGAATTGTTCGGCACCGAGAGGCGGTATGGGTTGCCGTCCCGATAAGGCGGGGCCACGACAACCGGCGGCGGCAGCGTCTGCATCCATTCGAGCGCCGAGCGCGCGGCGGGCGCTGGTTCGCCGCCATTGCGCCGCGCCGCCGCGGCGACCAGGGCCTGGTAAAGGCGGAGCGGGGAAGGGGGCCACTCCCGCTGGCCGGCATCGCCCTGCCCGTGATACACCGTGTCCAGGAACCGCACTGACAAGCAGAAATGCGAGGCCATGTTCTTACCCCTGCTTGCCTCCCTTGGCCGCCTTCTTTTTCTTGCCGGCCCCTTCGCCCTCGCCGGCGACGTCCTTCTGCGCCCGCTCCGTGCTGAACTCCACCACCCGCGGGCCCGGATCCACGCCGAACTCCTGCGCCGCGGCCCGCGCGTATTCCAAGGCCTCGGCATGCGTGACGGTTGCGTCGACGCGGCGGCCGTCTCCGTATACTTCCTGGAACTCGCGCCCCTTCTGCGGATCGGCCACCAGGTGGCATCCCTGCCGCAAATAGCCGCTGCCGGAATACGTAAACGCCGTGAGCGCCAGGCCGAGGATATACCGCCGCAGCGCCAGGGGATTCTCGCCGCCGCCGAGCAGCCGCAGGCAGGCCAGATGCAGCGAAGCGTCGCGCCGGATACCGCCGTCCGCGATGATGCCGCCGTGCGAGCCCGCTGCGGGTACGTGGATGAAGCCCCGTTCCGAGTAGGCATCCTTGGCGGCCTTATCGGCGGGCTCCGGAAGCAAGCCGTCTTCGACGTAGGGCAGCGCCGGAATGTACTGCGCCGATCTCTTGAGCTTCCGGACGTTGAAGGCCCGGATGGTGGATGCGACGAGGCGCGGCAGTTTCGCCTGTGTGTCGCGCGAATCCCACGCGCCGAAGACGATCGACGTCGGCGCCAGGCGGGCGAGCGGCTCGTGATTCCCTTTCACGCTGGCCAGGAACGCCTCGCGGACCTGTGATTGCAATTCGGTGCAGCGCACGACGGCGTCGCCCGCCCGGTGCCCGGCTTCCAGCAGATTGACGATTTTCGCCCCCTCGCCCGATCCCGCCCGGATCTGCACCTGCGGAACCAGGCTCGCGTATTCGCCCTTGGCGAAGACTGGCTCGATGCGGTTGGCCTGCGACCCGACGCTATCGATCAGGCACACATTGCCGCCCTGCGGAAATTCGTCGATGTTGTAGCCGATATCCACAAACGTCGGCGGAAACAGAACTCCGTCGGGTCCTTCAATGGGAACCAGATGCTCGCGGATCGTAAGGGCCGCCGGCCCGCTATCCTCCAGCCAGGAATCGAATCTCTTTACGGTGTTCTCCATTCTTTTTTCCTCTCTATATCGGTGTCGCACTCAGAAATGCTTTGTGTTTGCGCTGATCGGTGCGGAATCCGTTCTCGAACCGGAATCCGTGCGCCGGTAAGCCCATCGCGCCGCACGCCGCCGCGGCGGCGATCGCCGGCGGATACGGCACGCTCCAGCAGAAATATTCGAATACGCGCGGCTGGCCGGTGGGCCGTGGACGGAAGCGCTGCAGGCCCACGAGGCACAGGAACTCGACGGCGGGAAATGCCTGGCTGGTCATCTGCAAGGCGTCGGCGGAGAAGCCCACGTCGACCGATTGCGCCGAACAGCCGCGCCGGCTGTCGAAATAGAACGGCTCGACCTTCTTGTCCGGCTCCGCCGGATCGTATACCACCGTTCCGGCATCGAACAGGGCCTCGGTCTGAAAATCCGGGTTGCGAAGCGCGGATTGCATCGCGCGCGCGATCCTGACGCTGCGCATGCTGCCTGCCCAAACTTTTAGGCGGCCGCCGCCCGCCCGCGTGTCCTTCCACCAGTCGAGGTCCAGGCCGAACGGCGCGGCGATCTGGATCGGCGACGAGTAGTCGTCGTCAGGATCCACCTGGTGCAAGGGGGCGGACCCGATCGCTGCAAGGGTTGCCGCCAACGTGTGGCCGGCCGAACCGGTCAGCGGCCGAGCGTGAAACGAGCTCTCCTCGAACCAACCCTCCGCTCCTCCCCAAAGGCGATCCGCCAGTTCCAGTAACCCGCAGCAGGCGAAGAATTGCCCCGGATTCGCCGGCTGCACACGAACCTGAATCATCTCTCGCCTCCCGCCGCTCGCGCGCTTGGGATCTCCTGCGAAGCCTGCGCATCCGCAGCCCGCACCAGCGACTCCAGGTAGGCCAATCCCCATCGCCCGTAGCGGCGCTGCAGGCGCGCATACCGCCGCGGGACCTCCGGCGCGATCGCGGCGCCTTCGGCTGCGTTTTCCAAGTCGAATGCCTCCTCTCCGGTGAAGTGCGGGCGCGCCCGCCCGTGATGCGCCGCCACAACGTGCAGCACGAGATCCTGCATCTCCGGCGGAAGCGCCCGGAACTCTTCGGTCTTCGCCATATCGATCAGGGACCCGAATTCATGCCGGTACTTCGTCGCGGCGCCTTGCATCTCCGGGCCGGATTTCGCCAGCACGCGATCCGGATACTCGCGATTCCCGATCGAGCGCTGCCAGACCGCGCGCCGTTTCCCCGCATCGTGCCATTTGGCGGCGAAGGCGATCGCCTCGGCTTCCGTATCCGGCAAGCCGGCCCGGGCTGCCAGGCCGCGCGCGATGCGCTCCGCCGACGCGCTGTGGACGTCCAATTCCTGCGCCGCCGTTGCCGCGCGCGATCCCGCCTCTCGCACGTACCAGCTCCAGTACTGCGGCGGCTCCTCGTCGCTCTCCGCGACGTTGATCCGGCGGACCAGCCGCATGCCGGGCACGCCGCCACCTTCGTGGACGCGCTTACGCTCCGAGCCGCCGGCCCAGTCGTCCGCGACGTCGTAGCGCGGCTCGCCGTCGTATTCCGCCGACCCGTCCAGCATGCCTTCTTTCGTCAATCCGCCCGCCTGCGGCGGCAGCAGAACCGTGCAGTCCCGCAGCTCTTCGGGCTCCCTCTTTACCAGTTCCGACAGAAGCTCGATCTTCACCGCGCCGTCGCCATCCACGAGCCAGACGTCCGTTTCCGCCGGAACGCGAGCCGCCAGCTTCTTGAGTTGCTCCACGATCCTCCGGCTCGCATCTCGCAGCAGTTCGTGCGGCTTCAGCGGATAATCGTCCAGCAGTTCTTCCGGCGGATATTGTTCCGCCAAAGGCCCTCGGATCTCCTGGACCTCCTGGCGCCACGCCACCCACGTCTGCGGCGGCTCCGCCTGATCGGTGCCATGCAGCCAGTCTGCGGCGGGCGGCCGCCCAGGCATCGGTTCGCGGCCGCGAATCGAGGTCATCGCCCAACGGTCGAAGAGAATGTCGCTCGCCGGAACCGTCGCCGGCGCCGGTGAGAACGCCGCCGCCCGCTCTTCCGCCGGCAGCTCTTCCAGCGCCGCCGGGCTCGCATCGAGACGTCCATCGTCGCGCTGCGGTAATTTCTGAAGCAGCTCCAGCGTCCGTGCTCGCGCCTGGTCGAACTCTGAGCCGGAGGCCGCCACCGGCGCGTAGACCAGCTCGATCCGCGCATCGCCCGTACCGAACCGGTTCACGCGGCCGAACCGCTGCGCCATGCTGTCGAACGGCGTGAGATCGCAAACCAGATGATCGGCCGACAGATTCACCCCGACCTCGCCCGCCGACGTGCACACCAGGTACACGGTTCCGGGCTCGGGAGCGGCCGGAGAGTCCGGGCTGAAGCGCGCGAAGATCGGATCGTTCTGGCTCATCCGGTCGCGCTCGAGCCCGCGTATCGTTCCGGTCAGCGGAAGAACCTTCTGCCCGCGCAGCTTGCCGCGAACCTCTTCGACGTCCTTCAGCGTCCGCAGAAAGATCAGGATCGCGGCCCCGCTCTCGCGGAATTCGAGCGCCCGCTCCGCCACGGCCGCCGCTACCTGCTTGTCCGATTCCACGCGGTGCAGCGCGAGGCCCTTCCTGGCCTCGATGCGGCGCTGGATCTCCGTGCCGGACGCGCGGTCTTCTTCGGTCAGCCGGAACGCGTCTTCGCCTCCGCCGCGCGAGGTTGCGGTCAGCCCCATTACGTGGAAGCGCCGGAAGTCGCCGCAGCGCTTCTGCTCGTCCCGCACCGCCTCGATCAGCTTCTGGAAGGCGGGCTCCAGGTGGGCCTCGTCATGGACAAGCAGAGCATCCTGTCCGAGAAACCCCGCGTGCAGGGGGCGGCGCCGGAAACCCAGGCCATAGCCGGAGAACAGCAGCCGGCTGCCGATCATATCGACCGTACCGACGATGATGGCCGGGCGCGCCGGATCGTCGCACCACTCGCCGTTATCGGCAAACTGGCCGCGGAGCGTGCTGATCCCGAGCGGCTTGGGGCCGCCGGACAAGCGCGCCAGCGCCCGGCGCAGTTCGCCCAGTCCGGCGATGCCGTCATCAACCAGGCGCTTGCGGATTTTCTCCGCCTCGGTAGTGGCCTGGTCGACTACGGCTCGGCGGTTGACCACCCAAACCAATCGTCTGGGGAGCGAGACGCTTCCCGGTCCGTTTCGGGCTTGCCAGGCGAGGGCAATCAGCCAAACGAGCATTACCGCAGTTTTGCCGCAGCCAGTCGGCAACGCCGCGGAAGCGGGAATCTCACCTTGGCAAAACGATAGGAAGAGCCGTTCCTGCCAGGGGAATGGCACACGGCCGCCGGATAAGGCAGCGAACGCTGCGCGGAAAAAGGCCAGGTCTTCGGAGTCCATGGGCTAGTTTCATAGTGACAGTGGGGGTGACTGTGTATCGCGCGAGATAGTACCGAGAGTACCTGCGCGAAGGACGGGCAATTGCGGCTACAGCCCCGGTATCCGCTGCCTTAACAGCTTCGCCTGCCGCCCCGCCACCGCGATCTGGGTCTCGGCGGCGTCGGCCATCACGAGTAGGAAGCTGCTCTTGAAATACGGCCGGATTTCCTTCACGCGGGCGAGGTTCACCAGCACGGAGCGGCGGGCGCGGAAGAAAGTATCGGGCAGGCTGCTTTCGAGCTCGGCAAGCTGGAAGTTCACCAGGAACGAATCGGCGGCGGTTTTGGCTTTGATCAGGCCGTCCTCGGCGGCGAAATAGAGGATGTCCGCGGGGTTGAGCAGGATGAACCGGTCGCGCTTGCGGCCGACGACCTGCGCGAGCGGTGTGGCGCGGGCGCGCGCGGCGGCGGCGTGGCGCTCGCGTTCCTGCTCGGGCGCGCAGAGCCTGGCGGCGCGCTCGACCACCGTCGCCAGACGGTCGGTCTCCACGGGCTTCAGCAGATAGGCCAGGGCGTTGGCCTCGAAGGCCGCGAGAGCGTGGCGGTCGTAGCCGGTGACGAAGACCACCAGCGGGTAGGGCACGCCGCTTGGGATCGAGCGCAGCACCTGGAACCCGTCGAGTCCCGGCATCTGGATATCGAGGAAGACCAGCTCGGGGCGGATTTGTTCGATCTTCGCCAGCGCCTCCAATCCGTCGGATGCCTGCCCCGCGATCTCGATTTCCGGATGCGCCGCCAGCAGGCGCACCAGCCGCGACCGCGCGGCGGCCTCGTCGTCGACGATCAGGCTCCTCATACCGCCGCCGCCCCGCTTCGGGGAATCAGGATGGTGACGCGGCTGCCGGCGGCCTCCGCGGCTTCGAACTCGAGGCTCGCCCGGCCGTGGTAGAGCGTGCGCAGGCGCTCGGCGATGATCTTCAGCCCGAGGCCGTTGTTGGCGGCCGGGGGCCGCGGGGCGGCCGCGCCCACGCCATCGTCCTCCACGGCCAGCTTCACGAACTCGCCCTGGCGCTCGGCGGTGATGCTGAGCGAGCCCACACCGATTTTGGGCGCAAGACCATGTTTGATCGCGTTTTCGACCACCGGCTGCAGAATGAGCGACGGGATCGTATCCTGCGAGACGGCCGGGTCGAGCTGCATTTTGACCGAAAGACGCGGGCCGAAGCGCACCTGCTCGATTCCGAGATAGGTGCGGAGGAATTCCATTTCCTCCTCGACGCGCGTGAGCGGACGGTCGGTGTGCATCAGCACGTGGCGGAAGACCTTCGAGAGCAGCAGCGTCATGGTCTCCGCTTTGCCGGAGTCCGTGACGATGAGCTCGGCGATGGTGTTCAGGGAATTGAACAGGAAGTGCGGGTTGATCTGCGCGCGCAGAGCCTTCAGCTCGGCCTGCGCGGCGAGCTGGCGGAGACGCGCCTCGCGGCTCTGGCGCTCGATGGTTTCGCGCTGGTGGGCGAGCGCTTCGAGGCGCCGCCCGAGCTGGCCGGCGACGCTGCGCAAAAACGTCAGCTCGCTTTCGAGCAGGCTGCGGCGTCCCGGGGCGGGCGCGATCGCCATCACCTGCGTGATTTCGCCGTGCACCCGCACGGGCACCAGGATGTCGGTATCGAACTCGGGCAGCAGGCGGCGGCAGGCGTCATCGCAGGAAAGCTCCCACAGGCGGCCGGCGTTGGCCGCGGCATGCGTCTCGACGGCGGGAAAATCGGCGCGGTTGAGGACGCGGGCGGCGCGCAGTCCGAGCGCCTGCGCGACCACGCGCTCGGCCGTGGCGAATAGTTCGGCTTCGCTATCGATCTGCGCCATGCGCTCCCAGAGCTGCACCAGCGTTTCGCGAAAGTCCGGCTGGCGGAGGATCCAGCGGTCGACGCAGCGGCCGATGGCGGACTCCGCTTTGCCGAACAGCAGCAGCAGCGCGGCGATCAGCGCGGCGCCGACTCCCGCCTGCGCAACGCGCGGGAAGACGCTCAGATGCATCGAAAGCTTGGGCAGCGAGCGCGCGATAAAAAAGAACGCCCAGATGCCGACCGACGCCGCGGCCACCACCCGCAGGCTGAACTTGATCAGCACGTCCGAGGAGCGGAAGCGGGCGAAGAAGAAGAGCGCGCCGAGAATCGCCAGGAACGGCGACTGCTCCTTGGCGACGACCAGCGCCGCCTCGACGCGCGGCGAAAACGCCGTGCGGTCCAGCAGCAGGATGGAGGCGGTGCAGGCCCACACACCGACGAGCGTGAGCGTGAGATAGATGCGGTCGGAAGCGGCTTTGAGCCGGCCCTTCACCTGGATGAAGGCTCCGGCGGTCAATAGAATGGAAGCGTTCCAGGTGACGGCATACGTGGTGAAGCGGTTGAGCGCGCGATCGGGCGTCAGCACGCAGGCGAACATCAGCGGGATCAGAAGGGCCGCGCTGCACCGGGCGATTTCGAGCAGCCACCGCGCGGCGCGGCTGCGCCAGCTTGCCGGGTAAGAGGGGCGCTCCCAGAGCTGCAGGAAGCTGACGGGAAACAACGCGCCGCCGGAAAGATAGGTGGCGTGGCACATTTCGAACGGCCACGAGCCGCGCTGCGCTCCGCCGAGCAGCATCAGGTAGGTGATGAGGCCGAAAACGTTCCACAGCAGCGCGGACCACGTCAGCAGGCGCGTGCCGGGGCTGCGCCAGGCCGAGCGCCGCACCAGCAGATACAAGAGGACCGCAAGCACCGTGCCGGTGCCGAAGCCGAGCAGTTCGGCGATCAGGACGTAATCGGGCAGGGAATTCGCCATGGCGGCGGCCCTCAGCCGCGCGTCGAACCTATATTAATCCGTTCCGGGCGCAGCCGCCCGCTCGCGCGGACAATTTCGGATGGGCGCGGATTTGCGGACCCGAACGGAGAAAAACTTCCGCGGGCGCGGATACGGCGCTGCCGGACGAACTCGCGTTCGCCCGCGATTCTCCGCGCCGGCTCGATTTCGATGGAACCGGCGGGCATGCGCGGCGTACTCTCGGGCATGATCTGGCTCAACGCGGTTCTCGCTGCGGGCGTCATCCTTCCGCCGAATCCAGTGGCGCTGCCGGCCGTGCGGGCCGCTCGGGAGGCAGTGCAGTCCGCGGTCATGCGGTACGGGGCGGCGGCCCCGGTGACCGCCATGATGGTGCGGAACCTGGCGCTCGCCTTCGAGCAGGCCGGCTATTCCAATTACGCCGAGGTCTACGCGCGGCACTCGCTGGCAACGCTTGAAGCGCGCTTCGGGCCGGAAGATGCGAGCCTGGTCCCGGCGCTGAATGTGCTCGCCGAGGCGCTGGCGTCGCAGGAGCGCTATGCGGAGGCGGAGCGGATGGCGCGCCGCGCGGTGGCGATCGGTCCGGCGGCCGAGGCGCACTACGGCACCGCGCTTTACAACCTCGGCGCGATTCTGGAGTCGGAAGGGCAGCGCAGCGAAGCCGCCGCAGTCTACCGGCGCGCCCTGGCTGCGCGCGAAGCGACCCTGCCGGCGGGTCATCCGTACATCGCCCTCACGCGCGAAGCTCTGGCGCGCTGCGCGCCGTAACGAAGTAACCCCATACCCTTGAATTCGGCGCCCGATCGACATAACATCTATGTCGAAGGACCGGATATTCAGATGAAACTGTCTTTTGTTATCGCGCTTCTCATCGCCGCCGCGTTCGCGGCCTGGGCACAACCGGCCATGCCGCGGATGGTCTCGGTCGAACCCCAGAATGGAAAAATCGGGGATGTCATCGCCGTATCCGGTGAGAATCTCGCCAAGGGCTCCGTCGCCAAGGTCTATCTGACTGATGACAAAACGGATCTCGAATGCGCCATTGTGGAGCAGACCGATACTGCCATCAAGTTCAAGATCCCGGCCAAGGCCACCGGCCGCCTTTCCCTGATGGTGCTCACCGCCGGCAAGGACGCCAAGCTGATCGAGCAGCCCGTGAAGGTGCAGATCGACCAGTAGCGCTACCGGCGGTACGGTGTCGAAAGATAGCGGCCGGCCTCCTGGCCCGCGTCCGATTGCGGCGCCGTCGCGATCGCCTTGCGGTACGCGGGCACGGCCTGGTCGCGATGGCCGGTGAGGTCATAGATCTGGCCGATGCGCAGCCAGGCATACACGGCGCTGTTCAGGTCGATATCGGCCGAACCGGCCGCCACCTTCTCCAGATTTTCCAGCGCCGGATGGTATTGCCGGTACCAGAACTGAATCGTGCCCTCCTGAAACCAGATCTTCTCCCACGGGACGCGGTCGTAGCCGGGAGCGTGGGCGCGTTTCAGGCGCGCCACCTCTTCGACGGCATCGAGCGCATGCGTCCCATCGCCGGCCATGCTGTACATCTGGGAGAGTTCGAGGCGCAGCAGGTAGTTGCGCGGATAAAGCCGGATCAGCTCCTGAATGATCGGCACGGCGCGCGCCGGCTGGTTTTCGCGGCGGTAGAGCGCGCAGAGGAAGATCTGGGCGTCCTGGCGGGTGGTGCGGCCCTTCGCCGCGACCTCCTGGACCGTGCGGATGCCCTTCTCCTTATCGCCGTGGATCCCCACCAGAAAGCCGAGCATGCGCCAGTGCCAGGGCAGGCAGCCAACCAGGTAATCGTCGAGGCCCTGCACCAGCCGCGCGTCGATGTTGGACGGGTCGATCTCGGTGACCCGTGTATGCAGACGGCGGGCCGCGGTGGCATCCTTGAGCGAATCGCGCCACGCCTTCTTCACGACCCAGTAATAATCCGACCGCAGGCCGTAGGAGATGCCGAGCGCGTACAGGGCGGCCGTGTCCTTCGGGTTTTGCGCAAGCCGCGCCTGCGCGAGCGACATCGCGCGCTGCACTTCGTCCAGGAAGCGGCGCTCGGTGGCCGGCGACGGGTTCAGCTTGGGACGCCGCAGGAAGGCGTTGTTGCCGCTCACCAGCTCGCTTTCGAGCGCGCCGTCGCGGTACATTTCCTCAAATACGATGGCCTGCGCCAGGTGGTTGTGCAGCTCCGGATCTTCGGGGTGCTGCGCGATCGCGCGTTCGAAATCGGCGATGGCTTCGGGATATTCGAGGTTGTAGAAGTGGTCGTAGCCCGAATCCACGAACGAGGCTGCCGGGACTGCGCCCGCCCCAAGAAGGATCAGCGCCGCGAGAACCGCGCTCTTCATCCCAGCCGCTCCAGCGCCCACCGCGCCGCCTCCGCCACGGTGGCGTCTTCCGATTCCGCCATCCGGCTTAGCGCCGGACGAAACTGCTGCTGCCCGCTATTGCCCATCGCAATAGCGACGTTCCGCAGGAATCCGGAATAACGTGCGCGGCTCACCGGAGTCCCGCCGAACAGGTCGCGGAACTCCGCTTCGCTCAGGCTCGCCATATCTTCAAGCGGCGGGGCGAAATGCGATGGCGCGAACGCCGGATCGCCGGTGATCGCGGCGCGGCGGTTCCAGGGGCACACGTCCTGGCAGATATCGCAGCCGAAGACGTGCGCTCCGGTTTCGGTGCGAAACGCATCCGGCCAGGGCCCGCGCAGCTCGATGGTGAGGTAGGAAATGCAGCGGCGCGCATCGAGTGTATAGGGTTCCAGGATTGCGCCCGTGGGGCACGCATCGATGCAGCGGGTGCACGTGCCGCAGCGGTCGGCCGGCGGCGGCGCATCGGGCTCGATCGCGAGCGAAACCAGCAGTTCGCCCAGAAACACCCAGGAGCCGAGCCGCTGATTGATGAGGCACGTGTTCTTGCCGATCCATCCGAGCCCGGCCAGGCGTGCGTAGGTGCGCTCGAGCAGCGGCGCGGTATCGACGCAGATCTTCGACCGCATATCGTCCCCGGCGCACGCACGCAGCATCGCATCGAGGCGCGCCAGGCCGTTGCGCATTTCCTCGTGGTAATCGCTGCCCCAGGCATAGCGCGAAATCCATGCGCGTCCGGCCTCGTCAAACTGCGTCGAGTACGGCCACGGCGTGTGGTAGACCTTGCCCACGCAAACGATCGACTGCGCTTCCGGCAACAATTGCCGTGGATCGTCACGGACGGCCGCGCGGCGGTCGGTGAGATAGCGCATCTCGCCGGCGTGCCCGGCCCCGACCCACTCGTGGTAGCGCGCGCGATCCTCCGCCGGAAGGGCCGGCGTCACGCCCGCCAGCTCGAAGCCGCATTCGGCGGCGAGCTCGCGAACGGAAGCGGCAGTGATTGCAGACAACGTGGCCGTCATATTCGGAGACCTACCGATCGCATCAACTCGATCGCATTGCTCTTCTGCACCACGCCGGGCCGCATCGCGTAGTCGAAGCGGATCTGGCCGTTCTCCACGTGGTCCTCGAAATGCACGTTGGCGGCCAGTTCGCCGAGCTCGCCCGCGATCTCCGCCAGCGCCAGGTCGTGCGTGGTGATGAGACCTACGGCGCCGCGCGCCACCAGTTCCCGCACCACGGCCTGCGCGCCGATCCGCCGGTCGTGCGAATTCGTGCCGTGCAACACTTCGTCGATCAGGAACAGCACGGGTCGGCCGCCGGCCGTCATGTCGAGAATCTGCCGCAGCCGCAGAATTTCGGCATAGAAGCGTGAGATTCCGCCCTGCAGCGAGTCGCTGACGCGGATCGACGCGCCGCAGGCCAGCGGCGCGAGGCGCATCCGCCGCGCGCGCACCGGCGCGCCCGCCTGCGCGAGCACGGTGTTGGTTCCGAGGGTCCGCAGCATGGTGCTCTTGCCGGACATGTTCGAGCCGCTGACAATGAGGACCCGCGCCGGCTCGCCCAGCCGCACATCGTTGCGGACGGCGCGAGCCTCGGGGATCAACGGGTGCGCGATCGCATCCGCTTCGAGGAACGGCGCGCCGGTCTCCGCGATCTCCGGGAACACGTCTTGCGGGTGCTCGAAGGCATGGCTGGCCAACGAGCCGAGCGCCTCCATTTCTCCCACGGCGCGCAGCCAGCGCCGCACCGCGGGACCGGAATGGCGGCGCCAGTGTTCGACCCGCAGCGCGAAATGCGGCGTCCAAAGAATGAAGATCTCCATCACCCGGACCAGCACGTTGTCGCGCGAATCGAGGTTTTCCACCAAGCGGCGCAGGCGGGCCAGCCGCCGCGAGGGCGGGTCGCCTTCAATATCGAGGCTGGCGCGCAATTGGGCGAGCAGCGGCGCGTCGAAGCGTTCCCGCTCCAGGCGCCGCAGCACTTCCGAGAGGAGTTTCAGCTGGCCCGCGGCCTCGTCCACGGCGCCGGTGATGGCGGCCAGCGGGACGCGGTAGCGATGCAGGAAATAGCCGTTGGCGAGGAGCGCCGCGAGAAATGCCTCCATCGCTCCCGGCACGGGGCGGATGAGGCGGGCGGATTCGAGCAAAAGCGCGATGAGCGCTGCAAATCCGATCACTCCGGCCGCCGTGAGCGCCCAAACGAGTGCTCCCAGCCGGCGCGTATCGAGCGCGGGCGGCGCTTCGCCCCAGGCGGAAAGCAGTTCGGGATCGACGCCGCTGCGCGCGTCCTCGGCCAGCGCGGCGAGATCCTCGCGCAGGTCGAGGCGCGGCCGCAGTTCCTCGACCGCCTGCTGCCGCGCGCGCGCCACCTCGGGCTCGGCGGGGGCGAGCAGCCAGTGCGCGAGGGTGTCCTGGCCGGCGCGCGTTCGCGCCGTCGAAAGCAGCTCGAAAAGCGAGCCGCGGCCGAAGAGGTCGAGATCCTGCGCGTACGGATGGGTCTGGTCGAGGTACCGGTCGCCGGGCTCGCCGCTGCCTGCCCAATTGCCTTCGAGGCGAGCCAGGCCGCGCTCGAAGTAAGCCGCGGCGCGGCGCCGCAGCTCGGCGCCTCGGGAAAGGCGATCCTGCAGTACCAGCAAAGCCGTGAACACCGCCGCCGGCGCCAGTACCCAAGCGATCGAAAAGCTAGCCCAGGTCAGGGCGGCCCATACCACCGCTACCGCCGCCCCCGCCATCGCCAGGCGGAGGTAGCCCAGCGCACGTAAGCGGCGGTCCATCTCCGCCGTTTCCGCGCGCCGCTGCTCCAGAAGATGGTGGTAGGTATCCCACGGGGCCTTCGGCATCCGATTTCATTGTCTCGCGGAAGCGGCCGGCAAATCCTGCGAAAGCGGGTTGGCGCAACCGCCTCCCGAGATACAGTGCCGCGCCCAGTCCGCAGGAGAAGAGAAGCCAGCTCGAAGGCTCCGGGGTCTCGGGGATATCTTCCGGCACTTCCTGATACCAGTTGTTCCCGAGCGTGATGGTCGTCCCGCCCAGGATTCGGCCGTCCAGCGTTGCATTCGCCAGGCTGGCCTGGCCCCGGATGATGAAATCGCTCTGCAGCAGGTTCCCGCTATTGATGCTGAGCACCGTCCCGGACGAGCTGGTGATGTTGAACAGCACGTTATCCGCGCTCAGTCCGCCTGTCAGGACAATCTTCGCGCCGCTTTTGAAATTCGCGGAACCGGAATCGTTGATGACGAGTACGTCGTTGGCATTCCCGGAGATCGTCAGGATATGGCTCATACTGATCGAGCTCACGTCCAGCACCGTCAGGCCGGTGCTCAGCGTCAGCGTTTGATTGCTGGTACCGCCGGTCAGCACGCTGGGAGCGGTGCCTGTAGCGCTTTGCGAGTTGAAATACTGCGAGATGCTGTAGGCCTGGTTCAGCGCGGTGCCGACGATGGTGTCGCTGGTGGTGTAGGGGTGGGTCAGGGTGATGTTCGTCAGATTGTCGCCCGTCGGGAGGCCGCCATTGTGACTGGGATCGGCGAAATCGACGGGCCCGGTCCAGGTTTCCGCCTTGCCGCTGGCGGTATTGGTAAAGTCGCCAGTGCCGATTCCGATGCTGCCGCCGTCGGTTCCTGGCTCCCCTACGATGTGGGTGGCGGCGTTATTGGCGATGACCAGTTCTCCGCCGGTGGTAATTCCCGAGGCGCCCAAGCCGACCAGCAGCCCGAACTGGCCCGACTGGTAGCAGTAGGGATACGGAATGCACGGGTTCGAGCCGGTTCCGTAGTTGTTGTAGAAAATTGTGCTGTTGGCGTGGGCGGCAGGCGACGCGGCGAAGAACAGGATCACGGCCGCCAGCGCCCAAAGCGCTGGCACCCGCCTCCACCCTGTCGAATTCTCCGCCGACTGTGCCATAACCTACATTCCAATCGTACGCGATTGAGATCGCTTAAATCTATGAAAATACAGGTACTAAGAGTCATTTTCGACCGAGCGGCCGTACTGGTACACGGCATCGGAGCTTGACCCTAAATACCCAGTCTCCGGAGCAGTGCTGGGAGGCCGTATAAACCTAAAGGACAGGCAAAGGACATCCACGGGTAAACCGCGTTACTGCACGGGATAGGTCAGCGAGCACGGTTGAGCAGGGCAGCCATGGCGGCTGGCCGCGATAGCCACTATCGATAACCGCGTTCCGGCCTTACCTCTAGTACCGGGACTACGGCCCCACGCGCTTGTGGGGATTTCGTGGCTCGCGCATGCGGCAGCCGCCTTAAAATGTCTACGTGCGGAAGCTTACGGCAGGTTTGGTGCTGGTGTTGCCCCTGGCAGCGCAGACACTGGTCGTGGACCGTCCGCTGGCTGGCGGCCCCCGAATCGCGCAGCTCGTCGAACGGGGCGCCAAAGGCGCGTACGCCGATGCCTTCCGCATCGGCGCTGCGGGCGAGGTCTGGATGATTCAGGCGGTCCGGGTGTGGGCAATTCCGTCCTCCGCGCCATCCTGCCCGAGCGGCCTCGGCGACCAGATCGAGAGGATCACGCTTTACGGCGCGCTCGACAATCCTCCCATCCCCGGCGTTCCGGTTTGCGATTGCCACGCCTTGGTCGCCCTCACGACCGCGGCGCTCCGACCGGGGAACGGCGTCTCGACCAATCCCGCCGTGATCGTCACGCCCGAAAAAGGGGCCTACAGGCTGGATTTCCGGGACGTTCGCTGGTCGGTTCCGGGGGACTCCGAAACGCTGTTCACTGTCCGGGTGATGCCCCGCCGCAACCCGGCATGTAACGCGGCGGCCGGGTGGGGGCTGGCGGCCTCGCCGGCCAAACCGGATTACCGTCTGCACCTGCTGAACGACAAAGGCGTTCCGGTCGGGCTCGAGCCGCAGCGGCGCCAGCCCCGGATGATTCACATCCAGGTCTGGGCCGAGCGCACGAAATGAGCGGTGCAGTCTTCCCGTTCCTTGATCCGGCCGTCGATCAACCCGGAGGGGGATTCCACCGCAACGGACGTCTTCATTGCGCTTCCCGCGAGACCGTGCGGCGCCGCCAGAAGTAGTAGGAGAGCGTCCAGAGCACGCTCGTCGCCGCCGCCCAACTCCACGCCTCCGCTCCATCGCCCACCGCGATGTGAGCGATCAGCGCCGAAGCCAAATTGATGGCGAAACCGGCGTAGGCCCATTCCTTGAGCCGCGCGGGCGCCGGCGCAAGCAGCATCAGGATGCCGAGGAGTTTGGCCCACGAGAGCTCTATCCGGAAATAGGCGGGAAAACCCAGGCGCGTGAACGCCTGCGCCACCTCGGGCAAGCGGAGTTGCGCGTACGCGGTGAAGCCGATCTCCAGGCAGAATAGCGCGGTGACGGCCCAATAAAAGGCCGCCTCGGCTTTGCGCGTAGCGTTTGCGCTGGCGAGGGCCGGGTTCTGCAGTGTCGATTCCATCGGACTCTTCCTCCCTGGCGTCAACTCTTCGCGGCCTTCGGCGGCCAACTCGGGGCCTCGATGCCGAACAGTTTGGCGTACTCGGCGTTCAATCGCTGCCAACCGCTGAACTGCACCGCCTGGTTGCCGGCGATGCGGCCGATGGGAGTTCCGCTGAGATAGCGATCCATCACGTCGAAAGAAATGTGCCATCCGGCCGCGCCCATGGAGATGAAGCGCCGGTCGATGTTGTGCCACAGGGTGAGGCGTGTGCCGCCGGCGGACGGTTCGAGCTCCCAGCGGGTGTCGCCGTACTCGAGCAGCCGGGGGGCATCGGCGCGGGTCACTTTGGTGGGTATCGGCGTGGGCTGCGCGCCCATCCAGGTGAGATTCACGGTGCCAACCGTACCCAGGCTGGCATCGACGTCAAAGGGCGCCCATTCCCGCAGATGTGCCGGCTCGGTGAGCGCCTGCCAGACCTTTTCCGGCGGGTGGCGCAGTTGCCGGGTGAGGATGAGCGTCCATTTTTCGCCTTCCTTCCGCACCTCTCCGCTGGCCGGACCCGGTGTGTACTGCTCGCGATCGTTCATTTCTTTCTCCTTCTCTTGCCTTTCGTTGGCGTGCTAATTGGTGTAGGTCGATCCATGCGGTCGAGGTGGCGCTCCAAAGCATCGACATGCGCGGACCAGAAACGGCGGAACGGAGCCAGCCAGGCGTCGATCTCCTGCAGCGGTTCCGGCCGCAGCCGGTAGAGACGCCGCTGCGCATCCACGGTGGATTCCACGAAGCCGGCCTCGCGCAGCACCCGCAGGTGCTTGGACACAGCCGGCTGCGGCATGCCGAGTTGGCGCTCGATCTCGCCGACCGAGTGCTCCGACGAGATCAGCAGGTTCAATATGGCGCGGCGGTTCGGCTCCGCAATCACTTCGAACACAGACTCCACACTGTTGATATACCCCGAGTGGCATATACCTGTCAAGGAATATTAGATGCCGGCCGGTGCCGGGTTTCGGAGGAGGTGAGCAAAGGCACGGATTCACGG
This sequence comes from Bryobacteraceae bacterium, assembly GCA_035293845.1. GTDB lineage: Bacteria > Acidobacteriota > Terriglobia > Bryobacterales > Bryobacteraceae > DATGMB01. The sequence goes on along the minus strand of DATGMB010000304.1, from coordinate 1,476 downwards.
CCGGCCCTGCGCCGGAGAACAAAAAAAGCGCGGGTCCGACGGCTCGGGCCCGCGCCCTGGGGAATTTGGCTATTGGCGGGCTGCTAAATATCGCCCGTCTGATTGATGTTGCTGAAGAGCGTGTTGAACGTGCCCGATTCCGAGCTGTACGTGCCGTTCTGCTTGCTCAGATTGACCTGTTGCAGCAGCGTGAGCACGGTATAAGCCTGGTTGTTCGAGAGCCCGATCGACGATCCGCTCGTTCCCACGTTGTACGCGTGGCCGCCCGTGCCGATGGCCGAGGTGTTGAAGCCATAGCCCGCCGCGCCGGTTCCGCCCGCCAGCCCAGTGCTGGTCACATAGGCCGCAAGCGCCCCGGCCATAATCTGCGCGCCGGTCTTGTCGCTGCCGAACACCGACATGTAGTACGCGGCTACCTGCGCGTTGGTCTTGCCTGCGAGATTATTGCCGCTGCCGGCGTTCGGTCCGTACAGGTACGGGAATTCGGTCGCCAGCCAGTTGCCGAGCGCCGTCGCGTTGGGCCCGCCGTTCAAGGAGTCAATGAGCGCCTGGCCGTTCTGGTTGTGCCAGAAGCCGATGGTGGCCGTATCCCCGCACGCGATGGGCGGAGCCGCGGCGACCGTGACGCTGCAGTGGACCGTGCCCGTGTTGCCGGCCGCGTCCTTGATCGTGACGGTGTAACTGAAGGTGCCGCTCAGCGTCGGGGTTCCCGAAATCGTGCCCGAGGAAGACATGGTCAGCCCGGCCGGCAGACCGCTGGCCGAAAACGTGTAGGGGCCGCCGACGCCGCCCGAGGCGGACATCGTGACCGGGGCGATGGACACACCCTGAGTGGCGCTGATCGCCGCACAGTTCGCCGTCACCGCCGGCGGAGCAGCCACCGTAACCGAGCAGTGGATGGCGCCCGTATTACCGGCGGAGTCCTTGATCGTCACCGTGTAGTTGAAGGTGCCGCTGACCACCGGCGTGCCGGAGATCGTACCCGTGCTGGAGATGCTGAGACCCGCCGGCAGCCCGGTGGCCGTGAACGTGTACGGCCCGCCGATGCCGCCGCTGGCCGTTATGCTTACTGGGGTGATGGCCATTCCCTCAATTGCCGTAATACCGGCGCAGTTGGCTGTAACCGGCGGCGGCGGGGCCACCGTGACGGAGCAGTTGAAGCTGCCGTTGTGGCCGGCGGAGTCCTTCACGCTGACCGTGTAATTGAACGTTCCGCTCGCGGTGGGCGTGCCGGAAATCGTGCCGGTGCTGGACATCGTCAGACCGGCGGGGAGGCCGGTGGCGGCGAAGGTGTATCCGGTGCCCGTGCCGCCGGTAGCGGTCATGGTCACGGGTGTGATCGCGACACCCTGTATCGCGCTAATCGTGACGCAATTCGCGGTAATCGGCGGGGCCACGGTCACGGAGCAGTTGAAGGTGCCGGTGTGACCGGCCGAATCCGTGACGGTGACGGTGTAGTTGAACGTGCCGCTCACG
>DATGMB010000303.1:0-12303 GCA_035293845.1 Bryobacteraceae bacterium | reverse complement strand
TCCGAGATCTGCTCCTTGGTCCACTTCTTCGGGTCGGCGAGGTAGGGCTCCAGGTAATCGATCACCGTCGCCAGCGTGGCGCCGTTTTTGGCGCGCACCGTCCACAGGTCCGTGCCCTGCACCTGCGCGATGCGGCAGATCATCGCGAACGCTTCCAGGTTGAAGGACGAGTACGAGAGCGAGCGCGTGCGCGCCTCCTCGCGCGGCGCGCTGCCATCGGCGCGGATCTGGCGCGGGAAGATGTGGTCGCGGTAATAGGTGAACGCGAGCTGCCCGGCAGGGCGGTTCTCGACGAAGCTGGCCACCGCCGCCACCTGCGCGGTCCACCAGGAGGCGTGGTTGTTGCCGCTGTTCTTCTCGTCCTCGGCGTTCTGGCTGTGGGTCAGCCAGTGCAGATACTCCTCGAACCATTTGCGCGTGGCGGCCTGCTCCTTGGGGTCCCATGCGCCGGTCTGCGCCAGGAAGTCCATGCCCTGAATCGCGCGGATGAACACGCGCCCGTCGAGCACGCCCTCGGCGCGCCCTTCGCTGATGCCGCGGACCGCCTGAGCGAAATCCAGGTTCGGGTTCATGCGCGTCTTCGGGTCGAGAAACCAGGTGCGGATGTCGCGCACGGCGCGCTGGGCGTAGCGCGGCTCGTCGAGCAGGTAGGCGGCCGTGCCGAGCGTGAACACCGCATCGGCCATCGCGTTCAGCGAGTTCTTATTGCCGAGAAAGCGGTTGGGGTTGGCCTGCCCGTCCTTGCGGATGTAGGGGCCGCCGGGGTTATCGGGATCGGGCCACCAGTAAGGGGCTTCGCTGTAGTAGTCGTGGGGATCGAGCTGCAGATCGGCCGGACGGTCGGTGGTGACGCTCCACGGCCCTTCGCGCAGCCGCCGGTCGGCATCGGCGCGCAGGCGGCGCACGGGGTCGAGCGTCCAGGTTTCCTTGCGGATGATCGCGCTGTGGATCGGCTCGGCTTCCTCTTCGGTGAGGAGCAGTCGCGGAACATCCGCCGCGGCCGCGCAGAGCAGGGCCGCTATGAACAGTGAGAGAGTCCGCACTACTGCGATTGTAGCGTGAGAGCGGAGGCGGCCGCCCCTCCGCTACCGCCGCAGCGCGCGCTCTCGGACGGCATTGAACTCACAGCCGACCAGTGCCACCAGCGCCATCACGTACATCCACACCAGCAGCGCGATGGCCGCGCCGATCGACCCGTACATGACGTTGTAATGCGCGATATTGCGCGTGTACCAGGCGAACCCGGACGTGGCGAGCAGCCAGCCGACGGTTGCGAGCACCGCGCCCGGCCACACGTAGTGCCAGCGCTGCTCCCGGTAGGGGCCGAACCGATAGAGGCTCGCCGTGGCCACCACCACGGAGGCGAACGCGACCACGTACCGCGTCAGCCGTGCCACCCACTGCCAGACGGGCGCGAGCGGCGTCAGGATCGGTTCGCCTTTGATGCGCGCCAGCACCAGACCTTCGATCTGCACGCCGAACAGCAGCAGAAAAGACGCGCAGACGATTGGCACCGTCGCAAGCAGCACCAGCCCCATCGCGACCCACGTCTGGTGGAAGAAATTACGGCTGCGCGGCACGCGGTAGGCGGCATGAAAGCCTTCGATCAGGCTCTTAATGACGCCCGAAGCGGCCCACAGCGAGACGAGCGCGGCGACGACGAGCAGCGAGAGGGGGCGCGCGCCGGTGATCCGGAACTGCTGCACCACCAGCTCTTCCGAACCCGGCGGCACGATTTCCGAGAGCGTATTTTCGAGGTGCCGCGAGACGAACCCGGCATGCGTTTGCACCAGAATGGTGGCGGCCGACGCAAGAACGGGAAAAAACGCGAGCAGCGCCGAATAGGCGGCGCCTTTGGCGGTGCCGATGCAGCCGTCGTCGAAGGTGGAGATCAGGCTTCGGCGCAACAGCCAGAAGAAGGTGCGCGGCTTCCAGGGCACTAAGGGCCAGTATACGCGGGGATCGGGGATTGGGGATTGGGGCGCGGCGTCTCGCGCGGCCGGAGCGCGGGCCCCCGATCCCCCAACCCCGTTCAGTAGAGCGGCACGGCGGGCAAGCCCTCCCAGCGTGCCTGCCAGGATGCGGGGAAGGCGCGGGTGCGGGCCATGTGGGCTAGCGCGAGCAGCAGCGCGCCGTTGCCGGGCAGATAGACCGGCAGATTGGCGCGCTGCCAGTTGTGGCCGTTGGCGAGCCAGGTGTTCTTCGGCGTGTCCATGAGGAGCGCGCGGGCGGCGAGATCGGGTTCGCCGAGCGAGGCGGCGGTCATCGCGACCATGCCGAAATCCCAGCCCCAGGTGTCCGCCCAGCGCCACTCGGCGAAGACTTTGCGCAGCGTGCGGCGCATGGTTTCGCGGTCGACCCGCGTGCCCGGCAGGACGCCGAGCGCCATCAGCATCGAAGGATGGTCGCGGTTGCGCTCGGTGAAGGTTTGCGGGCAGTTGGCATGGGCGAGATAGACGCCGTCTTTGACGGGGAGCGGCGCGAGGGCGTCGCGGACCGCGTCCCACTGGGGGTTGCGGTAAAGGCCGAGGCGCTCACGCCATTGATTGGCGATGCCGAGGGCGTAATGCCAGTATTCGAGCTCGAAGGTGGGGTTCCAGGTCTCGCGCGGCGGATGGTTTTCCTGCACCGGAATGACGGGCGGGCCGAGATTGCCGTTGTGAGCGAACGAGGCCATGAAATCGGCGGAGGCGAAGACGAGGTTGCGGTAGCGCTCCGGGCTGCCGCCGCACAGATTCGCGAGGACGATCGGGTGCGGTTGCTGCCAGACGAGCAGCGGACCGACTGGCGATGGACTGTCTCGGCCGTCCGGTCCGGTCATCTTGGGCCAACGCGCGCCGGCATAGCCTTGCTGCCTGGCGCGGTCACGGGCGGCGGGCAGGATGCGGTTGTAGTAGCCGAGGCTGCGTTCGAGCAGCGGCGTGCGGCCCCAAACCGCAAAATGCGCGGCGTGCCAGAAGTGCATTTCGAGATGAAACTTGCCGTACCAACTGTTGCAGGTGAGTCCGGTTTCGGCCGGCGGCAAATCGCCCGAGCAGTTGATGGCGGTGAGGTATTGCGAGAGGACCGCGCGGCGCTCGATTTCAGCCGCGCCGGGGAGTTCGAGAGCGGCGCCGGTAGACCAAAACTTCCGCCAGTGATCGCGCACGGCATCGAAAGTGGATTGCACGGTGCTGGTGCGGTCATCGCCGAACGTGAATTCGCCGGCATCGAGCACGAAGCGGTGCGGGCCGTCGCGGCGCAACGTGCCGTTATGGCGGATGCCGACGGTGTATTTCGTATTGTCGAGGCGCCGCTCGATCGTGCCGTCTTGTTCGACGGTCGTGTGGCGATCGGACTTGTTCCAATCGGCGCCGGACATCTCCGGCGATGCGTAAGGGAATTCGAAGACAACGGGCAGGCGGCCGCGGATTCGGACGGCGAGCAGGGAGGATCTCGGATGGCAGACGGTTTCAACTTGGATGCGCTTGCCCTCGGCCTCGAACTCGCTGGTCAGGATGCCGGTCCACAAATCGAGCTCCTGGCGGGTGGGTTTCACGCGATCGAGCAGAAATCCGACGCGGCCGAGGTGGAACTTGTGCGGGTTCTCGCGCAACCAGTCGTAGAGGTCCTTCTGGTTGCCCGGGCTGGTCATGTAGCCAACGGGGCGGCCGAAGGTGTCGTAATTCGTGAGGCGCAGTTCGCCGGGCGGGCGGCCGGGATTTTCGTGCCAGCCCCAGTTCGCCATGGTGCAGAGCGGCAGCGTCTTTTCGTAGCGTTCGGGGAAGGTCTGGAGGCCGGTGATATCGGCGGTGAAAACGAAATTGCCGTTGCCTACGGAAAGCGGCGCGCGGAAATCGAAATCGCGCAGCACGGGGTTGTGGCGGCGGACCAGCGCGGCGCGGTCGATCGGGGCGCGCGTGGATTGCGCCGCGAGCGCGGGCGGGATGGCGGCGAGAAAGCCGCGGCGGGAGACCGGCACAGAGCCAGTATAAAATCCCGCCGCGCGCCGGACCTACTTCGTAACTGCCTTCGGAATGCAGTTATGGCCGGATTTTTCCGTCTTGGGTTCGCGCGCCGAATCGAATTTCGCCTTGAACTTGCCGCCGGCCGGCGCAGCGGGGAACTCGAAGGCGAGCACGGGGTGCAACTCCACGCAGTTTTCGGCGAGGCCGGTCTGGCCATGCGAAAAATCGAAGAAACCGACGCCGGTTACGTCGACTTCCGGCTGCGGGTCGTCCAGCACGACGAACTCCGGCTTGGGCGGAGAGGCCATGGCGTTGGCAAAATCGGCGCGCACCTTCTGAATCTGGCCGCGCACGATCGAATTGCAGACGCCGCTGCATTGCGGGTCGGGGATCTCGACGATCATGGTGTCGCTGGTCTTCAGGTCCTGGAGGACGATATGGAAGTCGTGGTCTTCGACCTCCTGTTTGTATCCAACCAGGCGCGCGTGCACCTTGAAGGCCTGCTGTTCGACGGGGCTGATGCGCTCGGTTTCGGAATTGGCGTCCGGCGCGGTGAGCGAAATCAGCTCGGAGACGGTCTTGGGAACGGGCGTGAGGTTGACCGCAGCGGCGCCGGGATCGCTGAGCGTTTTGACGACCCAGCGCTCGGTGCCGCAGTGGACTCCGCAGCCGGGAGCGCCGGGGCTTCCGGCGGACACGCCGCGCTCGATCGCAGTGGGAGCGGCGGGCGCGGTAGCGGTTGTCGTGTGGCCGCCGAACGCGGCGGCGATCGCGAGCGGCGCCAGGCCGAGCGCGCCGTGAACGGCGGTGTTGTGCCGTGTGGAGGTGCGAGTGGGCATACCGTCTCCGTTGCGCTACGCAGCGGCTCCCTTGACAGCGACCACGGTCACCTGGCCTTGGTCCGAAGCGTCGGGATCGGCCACGCTGGTGGCGCGGACGGTGTCCGAGGCAGGGCCGGTCCGGGGCGCGGTGTAGAGGCCCGTTTTCGCGTCGATGGTTCCCGCGGCCGGGTCTTCGAGGCTCCAGGTGACCGTCTGATTGGCCGCGCGCTTCACCACGGCGTTGAACTGCAGCGTCTCGCCGGGCTTCAGGGTCGGGTCGTCGGTGGTGATGACGACTTCGACGGGGCGCTCCTTAATGCCTTCGTCGCTGCTGAACTGGATGCTCTTGCTCACCAGGTAGGAGCTGCCGCTGATGCCGAGCAGCATGAAAACGCCCTGCGGGATTTCGGTAAAACCCGGCCCGTTGGGCTGCGAGGCCACGACCAGAAAGAGGCTGGTGGCGATCACGAAGGTGAAGATCAGGAACTGCAGGCGCGAGAGGCTGGCGTCGCCGTTGGGCTCGCTGATCACGCGATTCAGGTTGATACGGCCGGTCCAGATCCATACCAGGATGGTGGCGCCCAGGAGTCCGACGAATCCCAGGGCGACCCAGGCTGCGACTTGCAACACGGTCATAGGAGTCTCACTTTCTTGCGGTCATTGCCTGGACAGCATGGACCAGGCTTTCCCCCCGAGAAATACGCCGTGGCTGGCGCCGAGCAGGGCCAGCGTCTGGGTCGAGACATCGGGGAGCTTATGGGCCGCGATGGCCTGCGGTATCTGCGCGAGATAGCCGCCCGCGGCCCACACGGTAAACAGGAGCAATTGGACGCGCTCGGGGCTGAAGCGCATGCGGCCATCGCCGCCGCGGGCCCAGAAGAGGTGGCGCGTCTCGATCTGCCCGTTCAGCATCCCGGCGAGCAGGGTGGCGCCGAGCGCGGCGAGAAATCCGAGGACAACCCAGTTGGCGGCCTGGCCGATCGCTGGCATAATGTAGTGGCGCGAACCGGTAAGTTCCGGTTTGAGAATCATAGCCCGCGGATTAGCCGGAGTCAAACGAAAAGTGAGCGGCGGCGAATTAGTCACGGAGCGGTTGCTGCTGCGCGCGTGGCGGGATGCGGACGGCGAACCGTTCGCGCGCATGAATGCCGACCCGCGGGTGATGGAGTTCTTTCCCGCACCGCTCACGCGCGAGGAGAGCGACGCCCTGCTCGGGCGGGCGCGGGCGCATTTCGCGCGGCACGGGTGGGGGATGTGGGCGGCGGAGCTGCGCGCGTCGGGCGAATTCATCGGATTCGTCGGGCTGAACGTGCCGGCGTTCGAGGCGCACTTTACGCCGTGCGTGGAGATCGGCTGGCGCTTGGCGGCGGAGCACTGGAATCGCGGACTCGCGACCGAGGGCGCGCGCGAAGTGCTGCGGTACGGCTTCGGCGAGCTGGGGCTGCGGGAGATTGTGGCGTTCACCGTGCCGTCCAATGTGCGGTCGCGGCGGGTGATGGAGAAGCTGGGGATGACGCACGATCCGGCGGACGATTTCGAGCATCCGCGGATTGCCCCGGGACATCCGCTGCGGCGGCACGTCCTATATCGCGTCCGGAGGACGTTATAAGAAATGATGATGAAGGCACTCGGGATTTTCATTCCTCTCGCGGCCGCGTTGACTGCTGCGGCGCAGGATCCGCCGGCGCGGCCGGCCTTCGAGGTGGCATCGGTGAAGCCGGCGGAGGCGCCGGAGGGGATGCCGCCAATGGCGATGAGGATGATGGGATCGGGCATGTGGGGCATGCATCCGCCGGGTTGGCTGCCGCTGGAGAAGACGCGGTTGAAGCTGGAGCGCGTTTCGCTGGAGCAGTTGATCGCGACCGCGTACCGGGTCCGCCCGGTGCAGGTCGCCGGGCCGGCGTGGATGGCCGACGCCCGGTTCGAAATTGCGGCGACGATGCCGCCCGGGACGACGGTTGAGACGGCGGATGAGATGCTCCAAACGTTGCTCGAGGAGCGCTTCGGACTGCGCGTGCATCGTGAGGACCGGGAGGTGGCGGGGTTCGCGCTGACGGTGGCGAAGGGCGGTCCGAAGTTGACGCCTTCCGGCGGGGCGGCGCCCGAGCCGGCGCCGCCGATGGACGAGGCGGCACGCAAGGCGCAATTGGATAAACTGCGGGCCGACATGATGAAACGCATGGAGCAGATGCGGCAGGAGAACGCGGCCAACGGCGCCACCACAGGCGGAAGTTGGAGCACCCGGCGGTGGCCGGCGAGGGACGTCACGGTGGAGCAGATCGCGGTTTGGCTCGCGGCGCCGCTCGGAAAGCCGGTAGTCGATGCCACGGGGCTCGAAGGCAAGTACGATGCCGACATCGAAGTGGTGCAGATGCCGGGCGACACCCCGGAGTACGCGGCGGCGCAGGCGGCGGCGAAACTGGGGCTGAAGCTGGAGGCGCGGAAGGTGACGGTGGCGATGGTGGTGGTGGACCAAGTGGAGCGGACGCCGGCGGAAAACTGACTAACGGCGCTTGAGGGCTTCGAGCTCTTCGGGGGTGCGGGGCCAGTCTTCGCGGAGGAGGCGGGAGAGGGCGCGGTCGGCGAGGAGCTTGCCGCCGGTCTGGCAGGCGGGGCAGTAGTTGGTTTCGTTGGCGGCGTGGCGGATGCGTTGGATCCTGGCGCCGCAGCGGGGGCACGGCAGGCCGTAGCGTCCGTGGACGGCCATGCCGTCGCGGAAGGCGGTGACCTTCTCCGGGAATTTGCCGGCGGCTTCGCCGCGCAGGCGGGCGATCCATTCCTCCAGGACTTCGCGCGTCGCGGCGTGCAGGCGGAAGGCGGCGTCATCGGGGAGGCGCGCGGTGAGGGCGACGGGCGAGAGACAGGCACGGTGGAGGATCTCGTCCGAGTAGGCGTTCCCGATGCCGCTGAACAGGCGCGGGTCGGTGAGGGCGCGCTTGAGTGTGTGATTTTCGGCGCGCAGAGCGGCGGCGAAATCGGCGGGGGTGGCGGTGAGCGGGTCGATGCCGCCGGCGTCGAGCGTGGCGAGCGCGGCTTCGCCCGAGATCACATGGAGCGCGGCGCGATGCTCGGTGCCGGCTTCGGTGAGGGTGAGGATTCCGGAGTCGAACTGGAAAGCGGCGAGGGTGCGCTTGTCGGTTGGCTTGGGGAGCGCGGCTTTCCAGTGCAGGCGGCCGGCGATCATGAGGTGCAGGACGAGCCAGAGGTCCCCTTCGAGGCCGATAGCGATGCGCTTGCCGACGCGGCGCAGAGCGGCGACAGCGCGGCCTTCGGCATCGGCGAGCGGCGGCGCGGCGGTGCGGAGCAGGAACGGCGAGCGGACGAAGATGCGTTCGAGGCGGCGGTGGAGGATACGGGGGGCGAGGGCGTCGAGGTAGGCGGCGATATCGGGGAGTTCGGGCATCGCTTTAAGCTACCAGCATCCTATTCACCGCGGAGACGCAGAGGACGCGGAGTAAACGCAGAGAAAGCGGGTCATTCGATTACTTTTTTCTTGCGGTACCAGTCGATGATCGTATCGCGCATGGGGCCGGCGTGCTGGGGAAATTCGAGGCCGGTCGTGCCGAGGTTGTCCGCGGTCTGCTGGTTGGCCGCGGTGTAGTCGCTGACGGCGAGGGTGTAGTTGCGGCCGGGATCGATCTGGCGGCCGCCGGCCCCCTTGGGCGGAAGATCGCGGCCTTTGAAGCTGCCGATCAGTACTTCGTTTTCGAAGGGCATGATGTTCCAGATGTGGCGTTCGAGGAGCTGGCCGGCGGGGAGGGTGTCGCGGACGCCTTCGAGGTTCATGAAGGCGAAATCGGCGCCGGTTTCCTCGCACACGGCCTGCTCGATCAGCGCCTTGACCTCGCGTTTGGTGAAGAAGCGGCGGGAGACGGCGAGCGGCACGTCGACGCGCGGCGCGACCTGGGTCTCCCAATGGGCGATGCGGGCGGCGACATCGGCGTCCGGGGTGAGGGCGGCGTCGTCGACGGGGATGCGCTTCCAGGTGTAGAAGACCGGCGCCTTCTTTTCGGTATCGACCTGGAGTTCCAGGCGGCCGATCTCTTCGCCGTAGCTTTTCACGCGGACGAGGATGCGGCCATCGCGGGTGAGCGGCTGCGCGAGACCGGTGTGGATGTGGCCGCTGACGAGGACCGGGATCTCGGGCGCCCCATCGAGTAGCGCGCGCTCCTCCTCGCCGGTGATGTGGCCGAGCGGCACGATGAGATCGGCGCGGGGCCGCACCCCGGCGGCGTAGCGGCGGGCCTGCTCCCAGCCATGGTCGAACTCGTGGTTGCCGAGCGCGGCGGCATCGAAGCCGAACAGATTGGCAATCTCGTAGATGGGTATGCCGCGGAAGATGGTGGAGACGGGGCCGCCCTGGACAAGATCGCCGGCGTTGAGGAGGATGCAGCCGCCGCAACCCTGGCGTTCGCGGCGGATCGCCGCGGCGAGGTAGGCGAAGCCGCCACGCCGGTTCGCGAGCGGGGTGAGGCGGGCATGCAGGTGGTTGGTATGGAGGATGGTGAGCCCGCGGACCGCGGCGGTTGGTACTCGGATAATTCATGTGTTGCTGAACGGCAATGGCGCCGGCGGCGCTCCCCGTCCTGACGGCGAATCGCAATCTGAACTTTCACCGTCGCAATTGCCAACGAAGGCGAGACAGCTTTGGGATTGGGTGAAGGCTCATGGGCCGGTCACACGAAAAGACATCAAGGACAAGAGCGGCGTATCGGCTGGAACGGTAGCGAACTATCTTCGCCCCGAATATGGATTTGCTCTCGTGTCTCGTGGTTTGCGGGATGTTGTAGGGGCGAACCGGGAGCAACGGCAATAAACACCGAAGGCCGGATCTTGCGAATCCGGCCTTCGGCATTCCGAGAGCGTGAACGTTGAACGGCGTAAACGCTCTTCGTGTACCCGATTGAGGCGGGTCCACAATGTTTTTGTATCCGATCGGAGGACCAGTCAATACTGGCGGTGAAGGCGTTCGTGTGGCCGGACACGACCGCCAGCAACGGCCGGGAGCGGGTTTATATTGAACGGCGCTCCCGGTCTATTTCTTGACCTGTCGAATCGCATCGAGGGCATCTTTGGTGTCGATCTCGCCTTCCCAATATTTCAGGAGAACGTCATGGTTCAGTTCGATCCACTTTTTCAACACCGCCAAGTCACTAGCGTCCATGTGGCCTTCAACGACGTGGACGTTCGGGCGAATTGCGACGGACACCATCTCAGAGGGGATGGCCTTGGGTCCGGGCGAGACCTTCACGCGAACGTCGTGTTGAGCGCCTCCTTTGTAGGACATCCACACAACAAAGGGCAAGCCCGTGTGCTTCGGAAAGAGATTCGCCATTTCGTAGAGAGCTTCGCCTTCGGTTTCTGCTACAAACTGGCTGAACGTCTTCATGGTTCCATTTTGCTTCAGGCTCTTCAGCACGGTCGGGGTGGTCTTCATCTTCGGCCTCTTTACAACTATGTAGTCCGTACCTTCTTTCGCTTTTGCCCACCGTGCCTGAACCGCCGCTCGTGCGATTTCGGTGCGGCGTTCTGGTGTTAATGTCGCCGCCCGTGCTGGACCGCCTTTTTTGCCGCCCTTCTTGCCAAGAGCGACGGCAGCGGGATCTTTGCGCTTTGCCATGACTCCATCATACTTGAGCGCTCATGCAAACCCAAGGGGTTCAGATTTCGACACTTACATGAGGGCTCAAGTATAATAGTGATCGTGGTTGATGAAAAAAGAAAACCCTAGTAACGGCTGGAACCGCTACCGGGGCTAGAATCTACACAGCCGAAGCCGCATAGACCCGTCAAGTCCACTATCGGTCTACCGGCTGTGGATCTCAAGAGGAGATTCACGGTGATCTGCCGTCACTGCGAAGGTGTGTGTAAGCGTTATGAAATGGCAGCGAACGGCCAACAGTGTCTTAACTGGTTGTCTGACGAAACGGGGCAGGCGCACGCTACGGCCAGTCTGAGGAATCGGAGCGTCGGTATTCTCCACCAGAAGTGCTGACAATCGAGAAGAGAATCATTTACGGAGCTCCCGATCCCGACCGCATCCGCACGTCGCATGTAGAGCGTCAGAATCTTAATATCCGCATGGCGGTTCGACGGCTCACCCGGCTGACGAATGCTTTCTCGAAGAAGCGGGAGAACCATCAGGCGGCGTTGGCGCTCTACTTCGCCTATTACAACTTCTGTCATGGCGACCCCGGCGATGGCGGCTGGACTGACGACTCGAAAGTGGACGCTGGCGGAATTGATGAGGGCGGGGCTTTGAAAATTCGGATTTGTAAGTACGATAATGAGGAGACTTCTATGGCTGCGCTTCGCTTCTTGACGTTGTTTCTGGCGCTCGTGCCGACCGTTCTGGCCCAACGGAAACCGCCGCAATGCGATCTCTACTGGAAGCCCACCAGCGATGGTCATTGTCAGTTGCTAACGGCGGATGTGACTGGCAATCTGATACTGAAGCCGGTCGCTCCTAAAACCATCCCAAGCTGGTGGCTGTCATCTGACCCCAAGAAGGTCCTAGCAGATCCAGAGTTTTATAAGCTGTCGATCAACGAGCGAGTGGAAATCTTACAGCAAATTGATCGAAAATTCACGAAGCACTCCTTCAGGAAGCTAGATGGGTACCTGTGGGAAGCTGAAACAGCGAATCTACCAAAGGCGGCTCCACCAAAACAGGTGGTTCCGTGTAACTCGTCTGATCCGACTTGTACCGCTGACCTCTCCTACAACGGCAAGCTCACCCGCCAAATACAAGCTGCTGGTATCCGGGTGAACTGCACGCTCGATAGCGATGGTTTCGTCTACGCTCACATTCGAGTTCAGAATGACACGACAAGCCCACTGAGTATCCGGCCCCAAACGTTCGTGATGAACGTCCTAAAGCCAAAGGTCTATGTGCTGTATTTTGAGTATCCGATGCGGGTATATTGGCAATCGCAGAAGGCAGCATCGCACTTTTATCCAAACTACATTCCGGGTGAGCCTGCAAGACCACAGGCCGAAGAAACTTATGCTTGGGCACGGCAAGGGATGTATCAACATTCGGCAACCATCGAGGAAAAGGCTCTCTATGAAGTGAATCTGCCGCCAAACAGCATTATTGAAGGTAATGTGTACTTCCAAACCGACTATAAAGCTCGTGAGGTAGTCGTTCGAGCCTTTATTGGAGACTTTGCCTTCGATTTTCCCTTTAGCTTGCCCAAGCGCTGACAAGAAGTGCCGCTAGTTCTCAAAGCGTTTCTTGCCGGATGAAACAAACGCCGAAGCCCGGATAGTTCGCTAGGTCTCGATAGATTTCGCAAAGGCTTCTGTAGGAACGGCCGTCAAAATCTCTGTACGTGATCGTGAATGGAACTACTTTCGCCTGATAGTTCCTCTCCAGGAGACCCCAAAGATAGTCGGCTCTGCGCAGGAATATGAACGGGTGAGCTAAACTCGCAGGGTTGACCGAGAGGGAATTCACCAAGATTCTGGACTGGCCGGGATACCGCGTGTACCGGCATGAGATTGATGAGAGGTCGCGGATATTGAAGCTCTGG
>DATGMB010000302.1:0-29709 GCA_035293845.1 Bryobacteraceae bacterium | reverse complement strand
GTGGATGTTCTACGTGGCGATCCTGCTGCACGGAGTCTGCTTCGACTTCTTCTTTATGACGGGCCAGCTCTATGCCGATCAGGAAGCTCCCGGCAATTTAAGGGTGACAGCTCAGGGTTTTCTGACCTTCGTGACGTACGGTGTCGGCATGTTCATCGGCTCGAACCTTTCCGGCGTGGCGCTCGATTTCTTTACCGCCAACGGGAGCACGGACTGGAAAGGCTTCTGGCTGACTTCGTCAGCGGGGTCGTTTGCGATTCTGCTGCTGGTGGCGGCATTCTTCCGGAGCGGGGCGCGGATTAAAAGCGGGCCCGAAAAGAGAAGCGCCGAGGCTTGACGAAGGCCTCGGCGCTATTCCGAAAAGGAAATGACGTTCTTGCGCTTTGATCGTATGATCGCAGAGATCGGGGCTGAGCGAAAGTTCCAAGGGTACCCCAGATCACATCGGTACTTTTGGAATAAATCGGTTCAGGGGAATAACTTAGGGGAATATCCCGAGGTGATCGTACAAAGGGCCTACGCTCGTCGATGATGGGTCTCCGCGACCGTCCACGGTTCGCCTCTGAAGCGCATCAAGCAGGCAGGAGATGACCATGCGCGTGCTTGCCTGTCTGCTGCCCATGATGGTGCTGACCGCTGCCGGAGCGGCCGTCGCACAGGATAAGAAAGATCCGGCCGCCGTCTATAAAGTTGAGTTCCGGATTCGCGACGGTAGCGACGCGGCAAAGAACCCGCGGCGCTACGCGATGCTGATCGATACGACGGGACGGGGCGTGTTCAAGATCGGCGAACGGGTACCGGTAGCGACGGGATCGTTCCAGTCCGGAACCGGTAGCGTCGCTGTCAACCCGCTCGTGAATACCCAGTTCACTTATCTCGATGTCGGTGTGAGCATCGAAGCGAGCGTGCGGGAGGAGGGCAATAAAGTCCTGCTGAACTCGACGCTCGATATCAGCACGGTGGTCGAACATAAGCAGCAGACGGGCTCGATGGTGCTGCCGAACCCCACGGTGGCGCAGATCCGCATCGGGGTGAATGCGCTGGTGCCGCTGGGAAAGCCCACGATGGTCGCATCGGTCGACGATCCGGTCACGCAGCACCGCTTCGAGGTCGAAGCGGTGGTGACGAAGGTGGATTGAAAGCCGCAGTCTGAAAATCAGGGGACCTGCGTTACGCTAGAAGATACGTGGGAATCACCTGTTACCTGGACGCATTTTCGGGCATCAGCGGAGATATGCTGGTGGGCGCGCTGGCGGACGCCGGCGCGGATCAGGCGGCGATCGTCGATGCGGTGGCATCGCTCGACTGCGGCGCGACAGTTTCGTTCGAGAAGGTGAAGCGCGCGGGGATCGGAGCGACTAAGTATCACGTGGATGCCGCCGAGCAGCGCGCGCACCGGCATCTGCACCATATCGAAAAGATGATCGAGCGGGCGGCGCTCGCGCCGCGCGCCAAGAGCAACGCCATCGCCGTGTTCCGCAAGCTCGGCGAAGCGGAGGCCGAGGTGCATCGCACGCCGATCGAGAAGGTGCATTTTCACGAGGTCGGCGCGGCGGATTCGATTGCCGATATCGTGGGCGCGTGCGTCGCGCTCGATCAACTGGACGTCGAGACGATCGTCTGCTCGCCGGTGAACGTCGGGAGCGGGACGGTGAACACGGAGCACGGCGTGCTGCCGGTGCCGGCGCCGGCGACAGCCCGGCTGCTCCAGGGAGCGCCGGTTTATGCGCGCGGGCCAGCGATGGAATTGACGACGCCCACCGGCGCGGCCGTCGCGGCGGCGCTCGCGAGCCGGTTCGGCGTGCTGCCGCCGATGAAGATCGCGCGCACGGGTTTCGGCGCGGGCACCCGCGAGTTCACCGAGCACGCGAACGTGTTGCGAGTGATTCTGGGCGAGCCGACCGGCGCGGCGGAGGCGCTCGAGGTCGCGGTGATCGAAGCGAATCTTGACGACCTCAGCCCGCAGGTGCTGGCGTACGCGGCGGAGCGGCTGCTCGAAGCCGGCGCGCTCGACGTGACCATGACGCCGCTCCTGATGAAGAAGGGCCGGCCCGGCACGCTGCTGCGCGCGATCGCACGGCAGCAGGACCGGGAGATGCTGGCGCAGTTGATCTTCGCGGAGACGACGACGCTCGGGGTACGCGTTTACACGGCGGAGCGTCGCGTGCGGGCGCGCGCGGTCGAGGAAGTCGAAACCCCGTACGGACCGGTGCGGGTGAAGGTAACGGAAGAGGGGGACTTCGCGCCGGAATATGAAGATTGCCGCAGGATCGCGCGCCAGACCGGCGTGGCGCTCAAGCAGATCCTGCGGGAAGTCCACGCTGCCTATCTGAGCCGGGGCCCACTTCAGCAAACGAGATGAAATACTACCTGACGACACCGATTTACTATGTGAACGCGGCGCCTCACATCGGGCACGCATACACCACGATTGTGGCCGACCTGATCAAGCGGTTTAAGAGGATGCAGGGCTACGACGCGAAGCTGACCACCGGGTCGGACGAGCACGGCATCAATGTGGAGCGCTCGGCGGAGCGAGCGGGCAAGCCGCCCAAGGAATTCTGCGATACGGTGGCGGCGGAGTTCGCGCGCCAGTGGAATTCGCTGGGGCTGGACATCGACTTTTTCCAGCGGACCAGCAGCCCGCAGCATGCGCGCGTGGTCAATGATCTGTTCCGGCGCTGCCGCGACAACGGGTACATCTACAAGGGATCGTACACCGGGCAGTACTGCATTTTCGACAATCTGTACGTGAACGACGCCAAGCCGGGCGATCCGTGCCCGGATTGCGGGCGGCCGACCGAGACGATCACGGAGGAGAATTTCTTTTTCAAGCTTTCCGCATTTCAGGACAAGCTGCTCGAGCTATACGAACGCGAGCCGCTGTTCATTCAGCCGGATACGCGCCGCAACGAGGTGCTCTCGTTCGTTAAAGCCGGGCTGACGGACCTTTCGATCACGCGCACGAACATCAAGTGGGGCATCCCGGTAGAGGGCGAAGCGCCGCACGTGTTCTATGTGTGGTTCGACGCGCTGACCACATACATGAGCGCGGTCGAAGGCAAGGATCTGTGGCCGGCCGACCTGCACCTGATCGGCAAGGAGATCGTGCGGTTCCATGCGATCTACTGGCCGGCATTTCTGATGGCGGCCGGGTTGCCGCTGCCGAAGCGCATTTTCGCCCACGGCTGGCTGCTGTTCGAGGAAAGCAAGATGTCGAAGTCGCGCGGGAACATCGTGCGCGCGGAGCCGATCAAGGATGTGATGGGCGTGGACGCGCTGCGCTATTTCCTGCTGCGCGAGGTCGTGTTCGGGCAGGACGGCAGCTTCAGCTACGATGCGCTGATCGGGCGGTACAACTCGGACCTGGCGAACGGGTTGGGGAACCTGGCGAGCCGGACGCTCACGATGATTCACCAGTACCGGAAGGGCGTGGTGCCGCAAAGTGAGGGCGACGGCGAGATCGCGGCGCTGGCCGGGGCGACCATCGGGACGGCGCAGGATTTGTTCGATCGCTTCGAGTATTCCAAGGGGCTCGAAGCGGTGTGGACGCTGATCTCCGCGGTGGACAAGTTCATCGTGGAGCGCGCGCCGTGGAAGCTGGCGCGGTCGGGCGAGTCGGATGCCCCGGCGCGGCTCGACAACACGCTCTACACCGCAGCCGAAGCGCTGCGCATTGCCACTGCCCTGCTCTACCCGGTGCTGCCGCAATCGACGCCGAAAATCTGGGCGCAGCTCGCGATGGCGGAACCGATCCAGTCCGTGAGATTCGCCGATTTGCGCTGGGGCGGGTTGAAGGGCGGGCAGCAGATCGGCGAGGTTTCGGCGGTGTTTCCCCGCATCGAGGCCGGGCCGGCGATCTCAAAGATGAAGCAGCTCGAAGAGGAAGTCAGCGCGGCGCAAGCGGTGATGATGGGCAAAGCCCCGGCGGCGGCGCCTGCTGCCGAAGCCGCGCCGAAGATCCCCATCGACGATTTCCTCAAGGTGGATCTGCGCGTCGGCAAGGTGTTGACCGCCGAGAACGTCAAGGGCTCGACCAAGCTGATGCACATGACGGTGGACATCGGCGAGCCGAAGCCGCGGACGATCGTGGCGGGCATCGCCGAAGCGTACAAGCCGGAGGATCTGCTGAACCGCAAGGTGGTGATTGTCGCGAATCTGCAGCCGCGCAAGCTGAAAGGCATCGAATCGAACGGGATGATCGTGGCGGCATCGGTGAACGATGGCAAGCCGGTGCTGGCCGGATTTCACGAGGAGATTCCGCCGGGGGCGCGCTTGAAGTGAGGCTGGTCGATTCCCACTGCCACCTGGACGATCCGAAATTCGACGAAGACCGCGAGGCCGCGATTGAGCGTGCGCACGCCGCGGGCATAGAGCGGATGCTCGCGATCGGCACGGGCAACGGTCCGCCGGATCTCGATGCGGCGGTACGGTTGGCAGACCGCTACGAGTTCATGTACGCCACCGTGGGCGTGCATCCGCACGATGCGGCGAAAGCCACCGAGGAAACCTTTGCGCGGCTACGGGAGCTGGCGGCGCATCCCAAGGTGCTCGCGATTGGGGAGATCGGGCTCGATTACCATTACGATTTCTCGCCGCGGCCGGTGCAGCGCGAGGTTTTTGCCCGGCAACTGGCGCTCGCGGCGGAAGTGCGGAAGCCGATTGTCATCCACACCCGGGAGGCTTGGGAGGATACGCTGGAGCAGATCACTTCCCTGCCCTACGGCGGCGTAATGCACTGTTTTACGGGAGATGCAGCACAGGCGCGGCAGGCGCTCGACCGCGGATTTCACCTCGCCTTCGGCGGCGTGCTGACGTTTCCGAAAGCCGAGAGCGTGCGCGAAGCGGCGCGGCTTGCCCCGGAGGACCGGCTGCTGGTTGAAACGGATTGCCCGTATCTGGCGCCCGTGCCGCATCGCGGCAAGCGCAATGAGCCGGCGTTCCTGGTGGAGACGGCACGGCGGCTGGCGGAGGTGCGCGGCCTCGCAGCGGAGGAAATCGCGGAGATTACGACGCGGAACTTCGAGCGCCTGATGCGGTAGACTTGAGGATTACATGAGTTTAGGGAAGCTCGGGCAGGCGCTGACCGCCAGAGAGATCTTCGACCTGATTCACGACGATCTCGTTGCAGTCGAGCGCCGGATCAGCGCGGAGTCGGTGGCCTCGGTGGATGCCGTTACAGCCATCGGGCAGTACCTGCAATCGAGCGGTGGTAAACGGCTCCGGCCGGCGCTGCTGCTGATTTCCGCGAAACTGGCCGGCCGGACCACTGCATCGGCAATCCACCTGGGTGCGGTGGTGGAGATGATCCATGCCGCCACGCTGGTGCACGACGATGTGATCGACGCCGCCGAAACACGCCGCGGGCGGCCGTCCAGCAACATGAAGTGGGGCAACCACACCTGCGTGCTGGCCGGCGACTGGCTGTATATGCAGGCGTTCCAGATCGCGCTGCGCGAGCGCGATTTCCAGATCCTCGATCTGCTGATCTCGCTGACCCAGATGATGGTCGAGGGCGAGCTGCTGCAGCTCGAGCGCATCGGGAAGATCGGGATCACCGAGGCCGACTGCATGGAGCTGGTCGACCGCAAGACGGCGTGCCTGTTTTCGGTATGCGCGCGGCTGGGGGCGATCTGCGGTGGGGGCGACGCACAGGCGCGGGAGAAACTCGGGGAGTACGCGTGGAATCTGGGCATGGCGTTCCAGCTAGTGGACGACGTGCTGGATTTTACCGCCCGCGAGAAAACGCTCGGCAAGCCGGTGGGCGGCGATCTGCGCGAGGGGAAAGTGACGCTGCCGCTGGTGTATGCGCTCGAATGCGCTTCGCCCGCCGAGCGGCGGCTGGTCGAAACCATTCTCGACCGGCGCAGCTACGACGAAGTTCCGTTCAGCCGCATTCTGGCACTGCTTGAAAAATACCGGGCGATCGAGCGCGCCCGGGAACGGGCCGAGGCATTCACCCGCAAAGCCCGGCAAATCATTTCGGAATTCCCCGAGTCGCCGTATCAGCGCGCTCTGCTCGCCGTCACCGAGCTGGTCACAGAGCGCGACCACTAGCAGCAAACGTCAGCCGCACGACAGTATCAGGCGATATACTGGACAAACCGGTACAGGCACAGGCGTGGACTTCTTCCATTTCGATTCGGGTTACCTGGAGCGGCTGGCTTCCGGCGACGCGGCAGCAGAGGAGCATTTTCACCGCTATTTTGGAGAGCTCATCTACATCAAGCTGCGCGCCCGCCGTCTGCCTCCGCACGTGGTCGACGATCTCCGGCAGGAGACGTTTTTGCGCGTGTTCCAGGCGCTGCGGAAGCAGGCCCTGCGGCAGCCGGAACGCATCGGAGCATTCGTCAACTCCGTGTGCAACAATGTGCTGCTGGAATGGACCCGATCCGGGGCCCGCACGACGTTCATTCCAGATCCGCCGGAACGGCCGGATTCAAGCGAGGATTCCGAACAGCGGCTGATCAGCCAAGAGCGCCGCGAGCGGGTGCGGAACGTCCTCGCGAGCATCTCGCCGCGCAACCGGGAGCTTCTGGCGGCCATTTTCCTGGACGAACGGTCTGTCGAGCAGGTGTGCCAGCAATTCGGCGTGGAGCGGGATTATTTGCGGGTGCTGCTGTTCCGGGCACGGGCGCAATTGAAACGGGAACTGAAAAAGGAAGAGCGCCGCACGGCGGCGAAAATGATATGATGCGGCGGTTGCCCGGGCACGATCGGGCAACCGCCTTGGCTGTCGCGCGGCCTCCGAACCGCGTTCGCCAGCGCTGGTACCCAATAGTGCATCGACACGGTGTTCCGTTTCACTTCCGAAAATTTCCCGGAAGAAAATTCGCAGCGCCACGTCCAAGGTAAGAAAAGCGGCTCCATGGTGCTCGAAGGCTCAGACCGGGAACTCGTCGCAGGCTGCCAGCGCGGAGATCGCGAGGCGTTCCGCGAGTTGTTCGAAGCGTACAAGGACCGCGTTTTTTCGATCGCGTACCGCTTTTCGGGCGATCCGGCAGCCGCCATGGACATCGCGCAGGACACGTTCCTCAAGCTGTTCTCGCGAATCCGCGATTTTCGCGGCGAATCCGGGCTGGAGACATGGATCTACCGCATGGTGGTGAACAGTTGCATGGACCACCGGCGGCGGTCGTGGCGGCTGATGCCGCTCGCCGGGGAAGTCGCCGCCGGCCTAAGGCACTCGGGTGACTGTTTGGCGGAGCTGATGCGCTCGGAGATGGGCGCGCGGGTGCACTCGGCGGTCGAGCGGCTCTCCCCGGATCTGCGGATTGTGGTGGTCCTGAGATACACCGAAGGGCTGTCGTACGAGGAAATTGCGGAGGTTTTGGGCTGCTCGCCGGGAACCGTGGCTTCCCGGTTGAACCGGGCGCATAAGGCGCTGGAACGCCGGTTATCTCATCTGGTGAAAGACAAAAGAGGAGGCCGGAATGGCTGATTGGCTGGAGGTGGAACTGGCCGAGCATCTGTCGCCCGTTCGGGCGCCGGAGGCATTGTGGGACCGCGTAGCGCTGGGCGCGGCGGAGCCTGCGAAGCGGCCTCGCCGGCGGTTCGCGCCGGTTGCGGCAGTACCGATTGCAGCGGTCGTCACGCTGATCCTGGCGGGCGCGTTGTGGTTTGTGGCGCGTGGCGAGGGAGTTCCGGCCACCTACCGCCAGGCACCCGTGACGGCGCGGGCCGAAAGCTGCGCGTTGTGCCATGTTACGCTTTAGTTGCAGCAGGTTACAATAGCACCACTTCACGGGGGTTGTCACCGGCGCCGGTTCGTGATACTTTGAGGGCAGGTAGGAGGTTAGCCATGCCTCAGAGTGCCGTCGCGGCTGGTCTCACGACCGGAAACGCGCCTTTCGTCGAAGAAGCCCGCCATCGCGGTGAGCTTTACATCTCACAGGTTTACGAGCTCTACTCGGAAGAAAATCATGAGGCGTGGCGGCGTCTCTATGCCCGCATCCGGCCGCGCTGGGAGCAGTACGGCAACGAGTTTTTCCTGCGCGGAATCGAGGCTTTGCACCTCCCTACCGACCGCATCCCGCGGCTCTCCGAAATCAACGCGTTTCTGAAGCCACTGACCGGCTTCCAGGCGAAGCCGGTCAGCGGGTACGTCCCCGGGTTCCTCTTCTTCGATTGCCTGCGCCGCCGCGAATTCCCCACCACCATCACGATCCGCCCCGCCGACCGCATGGATTACCTGCCCGAGCCGGACATTTTCCACGACGTTGCCGGGCACGTCCCGATGCACACGGACCGGGCATTTGCCGACGTGCTGGTGCGCTTCGGCGATTGCGCCCACACCGCGGTCGAAATGACCGCCGGCGTGCCAGACTATGCCGAGCGTGTGCGGCGGCTGACGAGCATCATCAAGGCGCTCTCGCGCTTCTTCTGGTTCACGGTGGAATTCGGGCTGATGCGCGGCCGGCGCGGCGTGGTGGCGTACGGCAGCGGGCTGCTCAGCTCCTACGGCGAATTGCAGCACGCCATCGAATCGGACGAAGTGCAGCGCTATCCGGTGCAGCTCGAATGGCTGATCAACCAGGCGGCGGAAATCGACCATTACCAGCCCCTGCTATTTATCGTCGAGTCGTTCGACCACCTCTTTGACCTGGTGAACCGGCTCGAACGGTGGATGCGCGACGGCAAGCTGTACAACGTGGCGCCGGGACTGCCGGAGGTCAACGAGGGAGACCTGCGGAGCTTCCTCGAAGCCGGCGATACCAAATAGAAAACCGGGTAAAACTTACGCAAAAAGCGCGGCACTCCGCGTGCTGAGGAGAAGTGTTCTTATAAACCAAACCCAGGAGTGACACGCAGCCTCTATGTGGAATAAACGAGAGCAGGAACCGGGCCGTCCGGCCCCTGTTGTGCCTCCCGCGCCCGCAGGCTACGCCCCGGCGGCGCCGTCGGCCACGCCGGTAGCCGTACCCTCGCCGGCGCCAAAGAAACAAACCGCAGTGATCGGCCCCTCCATGCACATCAAGGGTGAAATCCGCAGCGATGAGGAACTGCTGGTGGATGGAGAGGTGGAGGGCACGGTGGAATCCCGGAGTCTCCTGACGATCGGCGCCAATGGAAAGCTGAAGGCCAACGTCAAAGCGCGCGAGGTCATTATCTTCGGCTCGGTCCGCGGCAACATCGAGGCGACGGATAAACTGGCGATCCGGGATCAGGGCCAGTTGATCGGCGATATCAAGACGGCCGGAATCAGCATTGACGACGGGGCTTACTTCAAGGGCAGCATCGATATCGTCCGGCCGGAACCGAAGTCGAACGCCAAGGCCGGGTAAAATCGACCGCAGCCGTCACGCAACCACCGCCACCGGGCGCACCGGCGATCCTGTGGCGCCGCGGATCTTGAGCGGCAGCGCGATGAAGAGGAATTCGTGGACGCCCGCGGCCGCGAGTTCCTCCAGGTTGAGGCACTCGATGATGTGAATGCCCTTCTCCACCAGCAGGTGGACGTGAACGGGCATCGCGGGGTCGGGCTGCTTTTCGAAGGCGACGGTATCCGACCCGGCGGCGAACACGCCGCGATCGCTCAGCCAGCGGGCGCCCTCCAACCCCGGACCGGGTCCGTGGACCCGCGAAATGAACTTCCAGGCATCTTCGAAATATTGCGCCCAGCCGGTACGGAGGAGGACGACGTCGCCGGAGCGAATTTCAACGCGCGCGGCGGCCTCGAGATCGCCGGGCGTGATCTCGCGGTCCGCGGGCAGCGGTCCCGCTGCGGCCAAATCCAGCAGAACGCCGCGGCGGAGCACGGGAGCTACGCCGTCGACCGCATAGGCCGACATGCCGGCGCCCCACGACTGCGCCGGTTTCGCATCCACCCCGCCGAACAGCTTCCCGCCGCAGGAGAAATGGCAGAGGGCATCGATGTGGGTGCCGACATGGCTGCCAAGCGCGATGGCGTCCGAAGCGGAGCTGGCGCCGCCCAGTCCGACGTACTCGCCGTGCTGCTTGACGAGGCTATAGAGAAACGGCGGATGCGCGGGGTGATGCGGCATGCCCACGAAATAGGGCTGCGCCAGGTCATAGACCTTTGCGGCGGCGAGACTTTCCAGTAAGGCGTTCATGAGCGTCGGAAGACTTGCGCAAGGGGACCGTTGCCGCGGCAGCCAGTTTGGACGTGGCGATCTGGGGCGCCCGCAACGCGGCCAACACCGCCAGAAGCGCGACGGGCCAGACCTGTACCAGCAGGCGCCCCAGAGACGTCTGCAACTGCCAGGTGAGGTCGTTGGCGGTGATCGCGTAGATTCCGCCATAACCGAGCAGGAGCGCGAAGGCAATAGCACCGGCGAAGGCGGACTGGCGCAGCCGTTCGCGGTCGAAGCGGAGAACGGCAGCCGCAATCACGACCGCCGCAATCGGGTAATACCAGGCAGCGCCGGCAAATTCGCGCGCGAACGCCGCCAGGATCGTGCCGTACCGCGAGACATCGGCCAGCCGGTGGCCGGCTCCGGGAACGCTCGCCCCGAGCAGGGACGGTGTGCCCCGAGCGAGAACGGCCTTGTAGAACGCCACAAGGAGCGTCGCGGGCGCGGCGGCGCACAGCGCGGCGCCAATCGACTTGCGGCGCAGCCAGGCGGCAGCGGCAAAGAACAGCACCAGGAACAGCAGGCCCTCGTCCTTTGTCCATGCTGCAAATCCGGCGAGGATGCCCGCGGCGACCGGTTGATCCAGCAGCACGAACGCCACCGCGCCGGCGAAGTAACACGCCAAAGGCACATCCGCATACTGTGCGGAGACTTCGTGGACGAGCGCGGGAGTGGCGGCCAGCGCCAGGGCCGCGAGAGCACCCAGCGACGGCGCGGCAAGCACGGCGACAGCCCCCGCAGTAATCGCCACGAGCCCAAGGAAAAACAGATAGGAAGCCGCCGCGGGTGCAGTCATCGAAAGCGAGTGGCTGAACGCCCAGCAGCGGGCGGTAAAGCCCGGGACGAGCAACGGGTATTCCGGATGGGTGATGCTCCCCAGCAGGGCAGACCAGGCGCGCGGCGCCAGACCCGGCGAGGCCAGGAAGCGGGCGCGCAGATTCCAGATAGCCCAGGCATCCCAGTTACCTTGGGGATTGTTGTCCCAACCCGCGGCAATCGCGGCGCTGGAAATCACCAGCGCGATCAGTGCAGCCAGTACGATCCAGATGCTGGGCGCACCGCCGGGCGGCCCCTCCCTGCCTTCCGATCCTGCTTGGCGCCACGCGGAGACCGCGCCCCAAACGGCGTATGCCAGCAGCCCGAGTTCGACGGCCATCGCAGCCACCGGGCTCCCGGCCAGGACGCCGAGAAGGAAATAGAGGCAGGATGCCAGCCCGATGCCGCCGGCCGTCCCAATGCCCAACAGCAGCAGCCGGCGCGCCCAGCCCGGAGCGACGCCGCGGAGGCCAATCCAGCGCCATGCGAGCAGGCAGCCCAGGATCGGAGCATCGAAAACCCAGGCGAGCGCGCTCATCGCAAACCATCCCGGTCGTAAAGCACCACGCCGTTGCCGAAATCCTGCCGAACCCGCAAACCCTGGGCGCGGCCGAGAGCCGCGAAATCGGCCGGGCGCGTGAAATTGCCGAGCACCCAATTGTGTCCTGTACCGTCTGCCAGCAGGCGCGGAGCGAGCACGTATTGCGCGGCGGTGCGCATCGCCGAGGCCGTAACGCTACCGGGCTCGGCGTCGGTAAGATAGCCCAGGGTCGCGCTTTCCGGCACGGACGCCGCGACACCCGCCAGCCGGGTGAACTGCGCCGAGATCATGTACGGATCACGGTTCTGGCTCTGGTACGCAGTTTCAACCTCGTACGTCTCGATGCAGCCCCAGAGGCACATGCCCGTTGCGGCGGCGAGTGCGGCAGTCGCGGCCAGGGGCGCACGTGCAATCTTCCGGCTCATTGCGAATGGAGTATTGTACCCGGTTTTACGGCGTGGCACTCTCCGCCCCGGGCTCCGCAACGAACCGGTAACCCACGCCGCGGACGGTGAGCAGGTGCCGCGGATGGGCGGCGTCGTCTTCGATGTACCGGCGCAGCCGCACGATGAAATTATCGATGGCGCGGGTGTCGGTGTCCTCGTGCAGGCCCCAGACCTCTTCGAGCATGTTCTTACGGGAAACCGGGCGGCCCTCGTGCCGGATCAGGTGCCGCAGGAGATTGGCTTCCATAAGCGTCAGGGGGAAAACCTCGCCGCGGACGCGCAGTTCGAGCAGGTCGAAGCGGACCGTCTTGCCGTTGAAGGTAAAACTGTCGCCCGCCGCGGGCTGCGCCAGTCCGAGCGATGCTTCGAGCCAGGCGCGGCGGCGCAAGAGACCGCGGATGCGCGCGATGAGAATCGCGAGCTCGAACGGTTTCGGCAGGTAGTCGTCCGCTCCGGCAGCGAAGCCGCGCAGCACGTCCTCAGGATGGCCGCGCGCAGTGAGCATCAGGGTCGGGATGAACTGGCCGGCGCGGCGGAGCTCCTCGATAACGGCAAAGCCGTCCTTGCCGGGCAGCATCACGTCCAAAACGAGGAGATCGGCAGGCTCTCCGCCATCGAGGAGGCGGGCCAGGGCGTCCTCGCCGGTCGCCGCGACCTCCACCGTATAGCCTTCTTCTTCCAGGTTGTAGCGCAGGCCGTCGGCCAGGTGCTGCTCGTCCTCCACCACCAGGATGCGCGTCATCATTTTGCCGGTAATTCCAGGATAAACGTGCTTCCCCGCCCCGGTCCTTCGCTTTCCACCCAGACGCGGCCGCCGTGCTGGCGCGCCACGGTGCGGACGATGAAGAGGCCCAAGCCCGTCCCTTTGACGGACGACGCGAGCGGTCCGGGGATGCGGTAAAACCGCTTGAAAATCTGTTTCAGCTCCGATTTCGGGATGCCGGGGCCGTGGTCCTGCACACGTAACGTGACGCGGTGGCCGTCCTGTGCGAGGCTGACGGCGACGTGAACATCGTTGCCGGAGTACTTGATGCCATTGTCGATGAGATTGGACACCGCCGCGCGGATTTCGTCCTCGTCGCCGATGAACGGGACCGGCGCACCCGGCTCGACGGCGACCTGCGTGCCGGAGAGCCCGTGCAGCGCGCGCTGTCGCTCGATACAGTCTTCGACCAGAGCGCGGAGATCGAAGCGGGTGAGATTGAGGCGGCGGGTGGCGGCGCCGATGCGGCTCGTCCGGAGGATCTGCTCGATGGTGGCGAGCAGGCGGTCGCTATCCTCGATCATGGTGCGGTAGAACTCCTGGCGGCGCGTATCGTCCACGGCGCGGGTCTGGAGCGTCTGGAGGTAGAGGCGGATGGAGGCGACCGGCGTTTTCAGCTCGTGCGTGACCGCGTTGATGAAGGCGTTGTGCTGCTCATTGCGGCGGATTTCGCGGACCAGGAAGATGGTGTTCAGCACCACGCCGCCGATGATGATGGCGAGCAGCAGAACGCCCAGGAACAGCAGGACCCCGGTGCGCCAGTTGAGCAGCACCCAACCGACGTAGAGCAACAGGGTGACCAGGATCAGCCCCGCGCCGAGCGCGATAAAGAGGGCGATGGATTTACGCCTCTCCGCGGTGACCATGAAATGATTTTAGCGGGAGCGGCGAACGGCTACCGTTCAAGATCCCCACCCTCACGGAACCGCGATCGGCGGCTACTCGAGATCGGTCCTGCGCAGCGGTTGCTGTACCGGCATCTCACTCACCGCGGTCCCGCCGTCTTATCCTTGGCGTAGCATAACGGGTTCAATTCGCACTCCGCGCACTTGGGCTTTCGCGCGACGCACAACGCGCGGCCGTGGAGAATGATCTGGTGCGAGAACAAAATCCAGTGGTCCTTCGGGATGATGCGCATCAGGTCCTGCTCGATCTTTCCCGGCTCGGTGTTCTTCGTGAGATCGAGGCGCTGCGCGATGCGTTGGACGTGGGTATCGACCACGATGCCGGACGCGATGCCGTATGCGGTTCCGAGCACGACATTCGCGGTCTTACGCGCCGCGCCCGGGATGGTGAGCATCTCCTCGATGGTCTTCGGCACCTGGCCGCCGAACTCGGAGACGACTTTCTTTGCCGCGCCGGCGATCGACTTCGCCTTATTGTTGAAGAAACCGGTGCTACGGATATCCTGCGCCAGTACTTCCGGCCGCACTGCCGCGAAGTCCTGCGGCGTGGGATACTTCGCGAACAGTCCGGGCGTTACTTCATTGACGCGCTTATCGGTGCATTGCGCGGACAGGATCGTCGCGACGAGCAACTCCCACGGATTGCTGTGGTGCAGCGCGCAGGTGGCGCCGGGGTACATATGGTCGAGGCGGCGGAGAATTTCGGCGATGCGCGCCTGGCGCTCGGCGGTCGTCTTGGGACGCGGCACGCGGCCGGCCGGCGGAGCAGCCGCGGTCCGCGACGGGGCGCCGTCGTAAGCTGGTAGAGATCCATGCGGTCGCGACTTCTTCTGGCCGCCGCGACGCTCGCCGCGTTCGGGGCTTCGCTCGGTTCGGGCTTTCACTTTGACGATTATGCCATTTTCGACCATCCTTCTCCCGGCAAGCTGCTCACGCTGCGGGAAACGCGGCCGCTCACCGATCTGACTTTCTGGCTCAATTACGCGCTGGGCGGCCGCAATCCTGTGGGCTATCACGCGGTGAACCTGGCGCTGCACATGGGCGCGGTTCTGCTGGCTTACGCGTGCCTGCGGCGGTTACTGCCGGAGCGGACGGCGCTAGCCGCGGCGGCGATCTTCGCGCTTCATCCCATACAGGCCGAGGCGGTGGATTATGTGTGGGCGCGCAGCATCGTGCTGGCGACGCTGCTTTGCCTGGCGTCGTTGCGCGATTGGCTCGAGGGGCGGCGTTGGCGGGCGGTAGGCTGGTTTGCGGCGGCGCTGCTGGCGAAGGAGGAAGTCGCCGCGTTTCCGCTGCTGCTATGGTGGCTTTCGCGAACCAAGGGCGAGCCGCGCCGGTTTCCGCAGATTGCCGTCATGCTCGCGCTCTCGCTCGCGGCGGGGTTGCGGACCATCTACGCCACCGCGGTCACCCCCGGCGCGCCGGCGGGCTTGCAGGCCGGGATATCGCCTGCCAGCTATCTCCTCGCGCAGGGGCCGGTCATCCTGCGCTATCTGCGCCTGATGGTCGTGCCGTACGGATTTACCATCGATCCCGACATCCGCGTGCCCGCGTTGTGGCTCGGACTCGCGGCGTGGGCGGCCGTCGCGGCACTTGCGGTTCTCGCCTGGCGACATGCGAGATGGGCAATAGCCGGACTTATCCTGCTGATTCCCAGCTCCACGATTTTCCCCGCGGCGGACCTTGCGGCCGACCGGCGCTTGTACTTCCCGCTGCTTTGGTTTGCCGCAGCGGCGGCAATCTGGCTCGTGAGAATGCGGCTGGATCGCGCCGCGGCGGTGGCGCTGGCGATTCTCAGCATCTTTCGCACAGGGGTGTGGATGAGCGACCGTTCGCTATGGGGCGAAGCCGTGGCGCGCGCGCCGCACAAGATCCGTCCGAAGATCCAACTGGCTCGGGCGCTGCCGCCCGCCGACGGCTTGAAGCTGCTGGCGCAGGCGAGAACGGAAGCGCCCCAGGATCCCGCCGTCGCGGCCGAAACGGGCCGCATCCTGCTGGCGGAAGGCGAAGCCGATGCCGCCCTGGCCGAATTCGGACGCGCATTGGCACTCGCGCCCCGCGACGCACGCTACCTCAACGATCGCGGCGTGGCGCTGGCGGCGATGGGGCAGCGCGATGCCGCGCGCGCCGATTTCGAGCGGGCGCTCGCCATCGATCCGGCGCTCGACGAGGCGCGGGAGAATCTGGGGAAGCTCGGAGCCCGGACTACCGTGGCGCCGTGATCTGAACGTCCGCGGTCGTGTTCTGCCAGTCCGGCAGCTCGATCATCTGGAGCTTAGTACTCAGCGGGACCGAAAGGTCCTTGGTCTCCCAGGCGCCGATATTGGTCGTGAACTGGAACGTGCCGGCGGCTTCCTCCTCCGACTTCCGCGTACGGGCCCAAATCGTGACGTTGCCGGAGAGCCCGTCGATTGCGGCGCCCGAGTGGTTGGTGACCACGAAACGCACTTCCGGCTTCTTTTTCGCATTTTCCAGGAAACGGATGCCCGAGATCTCGATGTACTTCTGGTACGGGCTCGGACTGGAGCCCGGCTTGGCCGCGGGGCTCTCGGCGGCCGCGAGCTGTTTGGCGGCCGCTCCGGCGGGCGATCCCTTCATAGCCCCTACCAGCCAATAGACTCCGCCGACGAGCCCGACAAATGCCAGCGCGAACACGATCGTCAGCAGCCACGTGGGGAGCGGACCGCGCGGCGCGGCCGGAGGCCGTGCGGAAGATCCGGCTGGAGCGTACGGCGGCGCAGCATGTTACGCGGCGGCGTACACCGGAGCAGCCGGAGCCGGTGCGGTGGATGCCGGAGGCTGCGGCGCGGCGGCGGCGGGCTGCGCGGCCTTGGCGCAATCCGGGCATTCGTCATACGACGGAGGAACTTCACGCCCGCAGCGCGGGCAAATCCAGGTAAACATTCGACCTCATGATCCGCCGCCGGGCCGGGAGCGGGCGGTCCGCAGGATCGGCCTGCGTTACAGGATTCCAATGAATGAAAACATCCGCCCGGCAGCTTCGCCGTCACGCCGGAAGGAATCGAACTCTCCGGCGCGGCACATCGTGCATAAGTTCGACGCATGGATGCGATCCGCCGTTACGCCTGCTTCGAGGAGTTGGCGGCGATTGATGGCGGGGAGATCGAGGCGCACCCGGCCCTGCTCGCCAAATTGTGCGGCCACCTCCGGTCCGACCTCGTAGCAGCACGGGCCGATGGCGGGGCCGATGGCGGCGTGCACATCGGCGGGATGCGTGCCGAAACGTTCGCCCATGGCGGCCAGGGCCGAAGCGGCGATGCCCGCGGCCGTCCCGCGCCACCCCGCGTGGACCGCGGCCACGGCGCGGCGGCGGGCATCGACCAGAAGCAGCGGCACGCAATCGGCCGTCTTCACGGCGACGACTGCGCCGGGCGTATTTTCGAGCAGGGCGTCACCCTGCCCGAGGATGCCGCGCCGGCCTCCGGCGGCGACGCAGGAAGCCGAGTGAATCTGCTTCAGCGTGGCAAGCTGGGCAAACTGCGTGGGAATATCGGCGTGGCGCGTACCGAAACCGTGCACCAGCCACGGGAAATAATCGAGCGCGGCGGCGCGGTAGATGTGTTGAGAGTCGCGATAAAACAAGGCCGGGAAAGTTACGCTGGATTCTGAATCTGAGCGATCCGCACCTGCTGCTTGAAGCTTTCCAGCATCGATTCATCCAGCCGGACCTCGGTAGGCCGCTTCACCAGCGTGGTCATCTGGTCGATTTTGTCCTGCAATTTCAGCAGCGCATAAAACAGGTTCTCCGGCCGCGGCGGGCAGCCCGTCACATAGACGTCCACGGGCACGATTTTATCGACGCCCTGCAGAACGGCATAAGTGTTGAATGGTCCGCCCACGCTCGAGCAGGCGCCCATCGAGATGCACCACTTCGGGTCCGGCATCTGGTCCCAGATGCGCTTCAGAACCGGCGCCATCTTGAGCGTCACCGTGCCGGCCACGATCATCAGGTCCGATTGGCGCGGGCTCGGCCGGAACACTTCCGCTCCGAAGCGCGCAATATCGAAGCGCGAAGTACTGGACGCGATCATCTCGATGGCGCAGCAGGCCAGTCCGAAGGTTAGAGGCCAGACGGACGATTTGCGGGCCCAGTTGAAAACGTAATCGACCGACGTGGTGATCACGTTCCGTTCAAACTGGTTCTGAATAAACGAAGACACGGGGCACCTCTCAAAGAAGACGGCGGCGAGGCCGCTTCCAGGTTCCTGTTTCAACCGAGATTCTAACACCGATCCGCGCGTTGGTTTCGCGCGTTAGCGGGAAAGTGCCTGGGGCGCTGCGGAGTGAGCGGCTGAACAAGCGGCGCACCCAGGTGGACTGTATGTGCCCATAGGGAGAGGAAGTAAGAATGCGCACACCTTCTTTTCGGAATTCCTAATGCCCATGCTATAGTTCTGCCAAGACCTAGGAGTACCAAAACTACGGGAGGGTCGGCTATTGATCCGGGCAGTAGCAATGGCTATCGCAGCGCGCTGCGAGTCCTGCCGGTACCGGCCTGCATTCATGCGCGAGGGACCATTCAATATGCGAACCCGCAAATGGCGCGGCTACTCGGACTTCCGGATCCCGAGCAAGCCGCCGGTCTCGGATTGTCGGAGTTTTGGAACGGAGTGAGCGCCGCAATGTTCTCGATTCCGCAACGCGAAGTGAACGCCGAAACAACAGCGCCATCCCGGCAGCGGTTACACCGCGCGGATGGGACCGCCGTGGAAGTAGATATGACCCGCACGCAGATTCTCTACGAGGGCGAGCCCGCCACTCTCGGGGTCTTCATCGAGCGCCCCCCCGAACCGGCCCGCCTACGCGGCACGAGACACCGCGCGCGCCGCTGGGCCGAAATCGTCGAGGGCCTCCCCGACGGCGTTCTGTACGCGCGGCCCAGCGGCCGGATCGTTTTCGCGAACGCCCATTTCCTGAACTTTACCGGCCTCCGTCTGCGCGACGTGCTCCGGCACGGCTGGCTGAATGCCATTCTGCCG
Organism: Bryobacteraceae bacterium; assembly: GCA_035293845.1. Lineage (GTDB taxonomy): Bacteria > Acidobacteriota > Terriglobia > Bryobacterales > Bryobacteraceae > DATGMB01. The sequence goes on along the minus strand of DATGMB010000302.1, from coordinate 11,144 downwards.
GAGGACCGCGGTACGTGCCGTGAGGCCTGGAAGAAATCGATCGAGACCGGCGAGCGTTTCGATGTCGAATTCCGCGTGTCCGGCCGGGAAGGTCCGCCCCACTGGTACAAGGGCATTGGCGTTCCCCTGCGGGATGAGGCAGGGCGGATCCTCCACTGGTGCGTCCTGCTGGAAGACGTGGAGAAACACAAGCGGGACGAAGCAGCGCTCGAGGTCAACGAAAAGCGATTCCGCCGGCTTTTCGAGGGACACCTGGTCGGGCTTCTCATTGGTAGTCCGGAGCGGGTCCTGGAGGTCAACGACGTCTTCCTGCGGATGATCGGCCAGACCCGGCAGGATTTCGATAGCGGCCGGATCACGTGGTTGTCGATCATTCCTCCTGAGGAGCGCGAGTTGGCGCGCCGGAAATTCGAGGAGGTGCTCGCGGGAGGCGAGTGCCCGCCCTTCGAGCTGACCTTCCTCAGTAAGGATGGCCGCCGCGTGCCGGTGCTCCTCGCCGCGATGCTGCTGGCGCGCGAGCCGGAAGTGCGCGTTATGGCGCTCATGGTGGACGTGGCAGAGCGCAGCCACGTGCAGCAGATCAAAGCGGAACGGATGAAGCTGGAAGCCGTCTCGATGCTCGCGGCGGGGATGGCGCACAATCTCAACAATCTCCTGACCGCGATTATCGGAAACGCCAGCCTGCTGCTCGATCAGCACGTCGCCGGCAATAACGCGCGCGCCTACGCCCTGGTCCGCGATATCATCTCCGCCGGCGAGCGGGCGGCCACACTCGTCAGCAAGCTGCTGGCCAGCGCGGGCCAGGCGCAACTGAGCCCGCCCGCCACGGATATACGGGAAGCGATCGGCCAGGAGGCGGAGCGGCTCGAGACCAGGCTCCCGGCGAATATCCGGCTGCACCTCGATCTCCCAGCTCGCCTGCCGGCGGCCCTGATCTCCGCCGAGCAGTTGCGCCAGGTCGTGGACGGGCTGGTGACCAACGCGGTGGAGGCGATCGGCGACCGGGAAGGCGGCGAGATCTGGCTGGCACTGCGCGTGGAGCACATCGGCGCCAAGGCCGCCGCGGAGCGCTTCGCCACCGAACAGCTTCCCCCCGGCGATTACTGCGTTCTCGAAGTGCGGGATAACGGACCGGGAATGGATCCCGCCACGCTGGTCCGCATTTTCGACCCGTTCTTCACGACGAAGTTCATGGGACGCGGACTCGGCCTGGCGGCGATAGCCGGTATCGTGCGGGCTGCGCGCGGCGCCGTGCGGGTGCGGAGCATGCCCGGGGCGGGCACGGTATTCCTGGTATTTCTACCGCCCGCGCCGGAGCCGGAGCCGTAGCGCCGGCCTCAATGAAACGTAATCGTCGACTGGCCTTCGAATTTCCGGTAATCGTGAAATTCCACGACGTTTCGCGTCTGTAGCCTGCCGGCATCGATGCGTGCTTCGGCGCGGAGCGGCAGCAGGTACGTGCGGTCGCCGACTCTCGCGAAGCCGTAGTCGACCGTCCGGGAAGAGGAGCGCACCGGGAAATCCGGCGGGATCGCTTCGGACTCGGCAATCACGCGCACGATGCGGCCGCTGGCGGCATCCACATAAACAAGTCCTCGCTGTCCCGTGATGACCTCCTCAACCGGCCCGCGGACGGAACGCCCGACGGCAATACGGTAGGTCGAGCGTTCGAGAGCGATGCGAAAGCGAAATACATGGGCCTCGCTGTGGCGGAGTGTGGTCCAGTGGTCCCAGTGGAAGTCAGTTTCCGAATCGGGCGCGAAGATCGAGAGCAGCGTGGTGCCGAATTCCCCCTCGGTCACGGCGCCGCCGGTTTCGCGGTAAGAGAGGCTGGTGGCGCGCCCGTTGCGCGCGATGAGGCGGTAGTCCTCCCTCCGGTCGAAATAGGTGAGCCGGAGCTCCAGCGTATCCTTGAGGTCCCAGGCGCCGCCGTTGCTCTCGTACCGGCGTACGGTCTCCTGGCAGATGAAATCGGGCAGCGATTGCGCATATTCGAGGGCCATCGCACGCGCCGCAGCGATCAGGCCGCGCTGTTCGGCGGCGGAGGGCGGCGGCCCGTGATGGAACGCGGGGGCGGGGTCCGGCGGCGCCAGGCGGAGGGTCGCGTCGTGCAGGCGTTGGAGCTCGGCCAGTGTCTTCGGACCTGCGCCCGCGCTCTGGAGTTCCTCGACGATGCGATCTTCCAGGCGCTCGGTGAGACGGAGCTTGTGCAGCGACCGCGCGATGGCGGCATCGGACTGCCCGGTCTGAAGCGCGCCGGTGACCGCCGTGACCGTCTCCGCCACCGTGCTACCGCTCTGGGCACCGGCCGCGGCGGCCAGCGTACACAGCGCGGCGATTTTCCACGATCGCATACCTCATACTATAGATCCGGAGCCGGTGGCGCGGCCCCGCCACCCGTATTCGGGCGCCCGCTCCGTTACGCCGCTGCCGCGGGCCGCCAGCGCTCGGCCTGCCGCGCTTTGCGCCACATCCACGCTGCCGAGAGCCCGACCATCGACGCGGTGACCACCGCCGTCGCGAGCGCCGCCTGCCCGATGCCGAGCGCCTGCTTCCACGGTTTCGCGATGTTGCCGTAGACCAGCATCACGTGGACCCAGTACACCATGAGCGAGTTCTTTCCCAGCGCCTGCATCCAGCTCCATCCCGCGCCGGCGCCGTATTCCGTCCATACATAGCAGCCTGCCAGCATCAGAAGCGCGATCCCCGTGCGGATCAGGATGAGCGCCGGGCTATCCGTCCAGAAATTCGATTTTTCGTAGATCGAATACGGCACGTTCGCAAAGTACTCCGCCGCGAGGATCAGGACCAGGCCCACGATCACGCTCCACTGCATCAGCCTCTCCATGCGCTCGGCCGCCGTCCGCTTGACCATCGTACCGGCCGCGAGGCCGAACCCCAGGTACGAGGCACACGGAAAAAACGGGAAATGGCCGCGGCCGTGTCCCGGCGCCAGATATTCCTGGATCAGTGAAGGTGTCGCGCCCCAGTCCAGATTGGCCACCACCGGCGACGCCGCCGCGACCGCCAGCGCCCCTGCAGCCGCCCAGCGCGCGCGCACGCTGCCATCGACCGCCGCGGCCGCCGCAAACACGGCCATCGCGAGACCCATGCAGTTCAGGATGTCTACCTTCAGAAATTCCTGCCACTGGGGATGCGGTAGCATCGCCACGCAATTCGAGAGGCGGAACAGATACGCGATGCCCCACACGTAGCCCGCGCGCCGCAACGCCGCGATCCAGCGCTGCAGCGGAGCGCGGTGCTTACGGTCCTGGCTGTCCATCTGGAAGGCCAGGGTCATCCCGGCCATGAACAGGAACAGCGGCGCCGCCATCCCGCCGACGAATTGCGAGAGCACGTAAGGCCCGCTGCCGCGCACCGCGGGCATCGTCAGCGAGTTGAATACATGGCACTGGATCATGATCACTATGGCAAGCCCACGCATCCAGTCGAGGAAAGGAAATCGCTTCACGAAGAGTCTCTATAATAGCGAATCGATGCCCGGCGAAACCAATCTGGAGGCGCTGCTGGCCGCGCTGGATCCTGCGCTCGACCCGGCCGAGTACGTCTTCGCGACCGCTGCGGAACCAGCCGGCGCGCCCATTTGCCTGTTCCGCGAAGAGGAGGGAGTGACGCTCATCCTGCGCCGCGAGGAAGCCGAGCGCCTCGCGATCCCTTACACGTATCCCTGCCGCAGAATCACCCTGCGCGTGCATTCGAGCCTGGAAGGGGTCGGGCTGCTGGCGTCCGTCACGGCTACGCTCGCGGCGCGCGGCATCAGCGCCAACGCGGTCGCGGGGTATTACCACGATCATCTGTTCGTGCCGGTGGAACGGGCGGAGGAGGCCTTTGGAGTGCTCGCAGCAATCAGAACAGCACGTCGAAATCGCCGGTAAATCTTCGCCCGCGGTGGCCGAAGAACACGCCGTAGAGCGGATCTCCGGTATTCCAGTGGACCGCTTCCGGGTTGAAGTGGTTCGTGAGGTTGAAGCCGCTCAGCGAGAGCCGCACCGTGTACTTCGCGTTTACCTTGAAGTCCCGCATCACGCGGGCATCCGCGGACCAGAATGCGGGGAAACGGTTCCGGTTCGGCACATCCGCGTAGTTCTGCGCCGCATCCGTCACGATGTACGGGAATCCGGTGCGGTATTCGATCACCGGCGCGACGCGCACCGAGGGCCAGATCTTGAACAGCCCCCACGCCAGAAAGCGGTTCGGGATCGATCCAGGCAGATTGCCAAATCGATTCGGCCGGATGACCGGCCCGGGAAACGTGCCCAGATAGGTGCCGAAATCGTTGAGGTCGCCGCGCGCCCGCGAGTAGACATAGGAAAAGAACAGCTCGCGCTCCTCGGCCAGCCGCAGCCGGGCGGTGGTCTCGATCTGGCGGTACCGCGCTTCACCGGCGCCATCCAGCAGGTATGCGCCGCTGGCGGGCGGGTCCGGCTGCACCACATCGAAAATCGGCAGCCCCGCTGAATCGTGCTGCACGTAGTTGACGCGCACGCGAAGCTGCGGGAGTATCGGCTGCTCCACCGAAAGGCTCCAGTTGGCGCTGCGCGGCGAAAAATTCCCGTCGATCGGCTTCTGCGAGACGAACGGAAACCGCACTTTGCTCTGCCCCAGCGTATTCAGATACAGGAACGGACCGGCCGCCACTGCGCCATCCGCGCCATAGAGCGTGATCTGTTGGTCCGGATAGCGGTTGAACGCGTAAATATTCAGCGGAACGTGGTCGTAAAACAGTCCGAAGCCTGCCCGCACCACCGTTCCCGTGCCCGCAAACGGGCTCCACGCGAGGCCGCCCCGTGGCGCGACGCGGAATGCGCCCGAGACCTGCTGCGATTCTGTCCGCACGCCGAGGTCGAGCGAGAATCGCGGGTGCAGCACCCAGTGGTCCTGCCCGAAGATCGCTTTCTCCACATCGTCCACGTCGAACGTGCGGGTAGGCCGCGGGAACTGGATCCTCTCCAGCAGCGCGCCGGCGGCGTTCTCGATATCCACCTCGTGGTTCGTCACCGATCCGCTTTCCGCGCTCGAAGCCGCGTACACCCCGATCTTGAAATTGTGGACGCCGGCCGTTTCTACCGGCCGGAACGAGTAGATCGACGCGCCGCTCACCCGCTGCGCCTCGCGCGCTTTTTGTGCGAAATAGCTGCCCCGGTTCTGCAGCGGATCGAGCACCAGCGGCTGGGTTCCCTCGGGCCATATGCCGGCATCGACGCGCGTCGTCGAAAACGTGGTTTCGAGCAGGCCGCCCCACAGCGTCAGGCGGTCGATGGCGGTCCCGGTGATATTGCGGATGCTCGCGTCCGGCGTCGTTCCTTCGGGGTTGAAGTAGTCCTCGGTCGCATGGCCGAGCCGCTCCGGGGCAATGTGCAGCGTGGCGGTGAGCAGGTGCCGGGGCGAAACGATCCAGTCCACCTGGGAAAACGAATTCATGCCGAACTGCAGCTTCTGATTGCGCGGAAACGGCAGCGTGAACACTTCGGTTTTGCGGATCTCGTATTCGTACCCCTCGGAGAGGAACAGTTTGTGTTTCAGGATGGGCCCTTCGAAATTGAGCCGCGGCGTGGCGTCCTTCAGCCCGCGTAACTGCCAGCTCCGCACGCGGAATTCCGGGAACGGGTCGTTCAGCTCCCATTTCCATTCGTCGCCGCCGCGCCGCGTCTCGACCGATACCAGCCCGGCGGTGAAACGCCCGTATTCCGCGAGATACGGCGTCTGGTAGACGTTCAACGCCTGCACGCTATCGATGGGCACCGTCAATCCGAACTGGCCCGTTGCCGGATCGGTTACATCCGCGGAATTGACGATCAGCGCGCTGCGGTGCTCGGAGCTGGCCGAGATCAGCAGTGCGCCGCCCGGTTCGCGCACCACGCCGGGAATCAGGGGCAGAGCATCCGAGACGGTCGCGGGGCGGTTGGGCAGTTGCTTGGCCGTCGCGCCCTGGATTGTAGCGGCGGGGCTCGACCCCTCCGCAACCGGGTCCGCGGTGGCCTTCACCTCGACGCTCTCCCGGCGCGCCGCGGGCCGGAGTACTACTTCAATGGCAGCCGGCAGCCCCGCCGAGAGATCCACCTGGCGCTCGATCTTCTCCATGCCGGCCAGCATGATCTCCAGGTCGTAGGCGCGGGCATCCAGCACCGCCAGCGAGATTTTGCCGTCCTGATTGCTTTCCGCGGACGCCAGTACCGGTCCGCCGGCGCGGCTGCGCACCTCCGCCCGCGCTCCGGAGACAGGCCGTCCGTCCGGGTCCACGACCGACACCGTAAGTGTCAGTTCACCGCCGGACAGAGTGCCCCACGCAGCCTGGCAGAGGATCATCAGGACCGCGAACAGCCCAAGTATCTTCACGTGTTTTCTTCGATTTTGACATCCTTGACTGTAAACGCAATGGACAGTCAGACTTACCTGCTGTGTACAGCTTGTGGACACGTGATGGGCGAACACCTGATAACTACTTGCATCGGTTGGATATCCAGGTGGCACGAAAGGTGCTTTCCCTCACAACGGTAAACTTCTCATGACCCACTTCAACGAACACAAAAGCGACCGGCGCCGGAAGCAGCGTTTCCCCTTGCAACGAGAACTCCGTTACCGTCTTGTCCAGCAGCCCAATCCCGATAGCGCCGGAACGGGAACCGCACTGAATGCGAGCAGTGCTGGAATCGCTTTCACCGCAGACCGGCCGCTGCCACTCCATGCCCGCATTGAGATTTCGATGAGCTGGCCCGTGGCGCTGCAGGACGCCTGTCCGCTGCGACTGCTCGCCAAGGGCCGTGTGGTGCGCTGCGAAGGCGGCAACGTCGCCTGCACCATCGATAAATTCGAATTTCGCACCCAGGGCCGAGTGGTGGAGGTGCCGCGAACGCCGCAGTCCGCGATGATCGCCTGACGCGCCGCTGCCCGGGTCAACCGCCGAAAATAGCCTTCCAGCCTTTGCGTTTCTCCTCCACGCCGAGGAGCCGCTGGAACGGCGCGGCCTCTCCGCCGGCGAGCGGCCGGAGTCCGCGCAATACTTCGACGGTTTCCGCCATCCGGCAGAAGTGGTCGATGCAATGCCAGCAGGAGCCGGTGTGCCGCTCCAGGTCTTCCCTGCCCCGCCACGTGGCGCGGCCCTCGATGACCTCCAGAAACACCTTCGCGCTCAGGCAGTCCGCGCCGCGCCCGGCCGCCGCCTGGCGCCCGAGCGCGAGCCCGTTATCCGCCAGGATCGTGCTGCGCCACGCGGGCGTCGCGGCGCGCAGCAGTTCCGCCGCCCGCGCGCGGACCTTCTCCACCGTGGCGGGAGAAGAGCGGAGCATCGCGCCCGTTTCCGCAGGACCGTAGCCCATCGTTTCCATCCAAACGGCCTGCTTTTCGAGCAAAGTGAGGGGCTGGAGCGCCGCCAGTTCCTCCAGCCCGATCGCCACGGGGGGCGTAGGGATATCGATCTGCGCCACGAGCATCTGGCGCAGTTCGGCAACAAACCAGCGCTCCGGCGCCGGTTCCAAGCTGGCGAAAAGACTGGATTGCGGCTGCCGGATCGCCTGCAGCACCCGTTCCGGGAGCCCGTGGTCCTCTTTCGCGTAATGCGCGGCCAGCCTGCGAATCACCGGCACATAGTGCGTGATGAAATAGCGCCAGCCCTCCGCGCGATCCTCTCGGCAATCGCGGATCATCTCGTAGCAGGTGTATATCATTTCTACCGGGACTTGTGCCTCCAAACCTTTTTTCGCTCGTCCTGCGGAAGGCGTACCAGGACCGCTGTGCCGTCAACGCGGGCCAGCTTCCAGCCTGCGCACCCGCCGGTCATGCCCTGCCATCGCGCGGGAAACGTCTTTCAGGCCATGCCCGATGGCCTCGATGCGCCTCTCCAGCGACCGGAACCGCCGGAAACTCAGCGCCAGGGTCGTAATGCCGATCGCGACGCTGCCGCCCGTGCTGAGGACCGCCACCGAAACTATCCCGGCCCCTTGACTATTCTCCCTGAGCGCAGATTGTTTCCATTGTCGCCGATGTCGTTCGATTGCGTCGCCGGACGCGCCGGATAGATCATTTCATCTCGAAGCGCCCCATGTATTCCGCCTCCGCCAGAATGTGCCCCTTGATCGCCTGCAGCACCTCCCCGCGTTTCACCCCGGCCTGCAGCCCGAGCGTGTGCACGTCGAGCGCGTACAGCTTGAAGAAATAGCGGTGCGGTCCGTGCCCCTTCGGCGGACACGGCCCGCCATATCCGGGCTTGCCGAAATCGTTCGTGCCGCTGATCCCGAGGCTGCCGGCGCGGAATCCCTGCGCCAGCCCCTGCACTTTGGAGCCGATATCGAACAGCACCCAATGCGTCCAGATGCCCTTGGGAGCGTCGGGATCTTCAACGATGAGCGCAAAACTCCGCGTCTCGGCCGGGGCGCCGTTCCATTCCAAGGAGGGAGACAGGTCCGCGCCTTCGCAGCTATGGAGCGCTGGAATCCACCCGCCCTCCGCAAACGAACTGGAGAACAATCGAAACGCCATAGGTCACGCTATCAGCTCTAAGCTACCAGCTATCAGCGGCCGGCGGTGGGGCACTTGCGCGTGCGCGTACTTACGCCCGGTCCCGCAAGCGGCGTGTGGATATCGTTTGGCGGGCTCGGCGTGGCGCGCGAGTCGAAATGGAAACGCAGACGGAGCCATGCCGGTCGAGCCGCCGGCCTATCCGGTTCGACCGCAAGGCGAGCGGAACAGCCATTGCTGGGCCAAACCGATCCCAATATCCGGCTTCGGCGGCTCGAGGGCTACGGCCAGCGGCAGGTTATCAGGCGCAGGAATTTCTGCGAGGCATCGATTCGCGCTAACACCCGTGCGCCTCGATATGCGAGAGCAAAGCGGCCTTGATCCTGTTTTTCTCTTCGCCCGCCCGCTGCAGCAAAGCTTCCACCGTGTGCGATTCCCCGACCCCGTGAATTACCGCCTGAATATGCCATTGGTGAAGCCGGCCGATCTTTTTGACGGCGTCCAGGAATCGTGTAAGCAGCATGTACTTCTCTTTACAAAAGGCGTGCGTCTCTAAAAATTCTTCTGGGTCCGGAGCCTTTTGCAAGACCGCATTTCCCATGTCGCGATACTATCTGCAGGAATCCGGCCAACGTACGGGGGCGCTCTCCGCAGGAACCCGGACTGCGCCGCGAAGCCGGCCGCGGCACTCAGACCACACGGGTCCGCAAAGTTCCAATCTTTTCGATTTCCAGTTCGATCACGTCGCCGGCGCGCACCGGCGGCCGCAGGTCCAGCGGACACGAAATCACATCGCCGGGAAGCACCGCGTCATTGGCGGAGAGCGCCTCGATCGTCTGCTCGAACTTCAAACGCTGGCCGGAGGGCGTGGTGCGGCCGAACTCCTGGCCGTTGACCCGCACCACGACCTCCAGATCGTACGGGCGCGTGATTTCGTCCAGCGTCACCAGGCACGGCCCCAGCGCCGAATACCGCGCCCCGAGCTGGTTCAGCCCTGTAAATCCGGCGATGTACTGGCGGGCGTCGAGCGCCGGAATGTGGATGCCCTGCTTGCCGATCACCGCCGCCAGCTTCAACTCCGGCTCGACCGCGCCGCCGCTCCGCACCTCTTCATCCGTGCCGCGCCGCACCGGGTTCGGCAGCGGCGCGCGCAGCCGCACCTGGTCGGCCGCGTAGACCAGCGTTTCATCGTTGGGACCGCGCGGCGGCGTGTCGATCTTCCACCAGTCGGCCGGCCGCGGCCCGGCGCCCAGGAACAACTCCTCGGAGGTGTGCATCGCGCGCAGGCCGGCGCGCAGGAATTCGAGCATCTTGGGCGGCACCAGCGCATCCGCCAGTTGCTGCGGCTCGCTCTCGCCCTGCTGCGCCAGGTACCAGGCCGTCGCGAAATTCAGATCGATGATCCGGCCGTCCTTGAATGCGCCCACACGGGTGTGGCGGCCCAGATGGGTCGAGACCTCAAACGTGCAGAGCTTCATCAGAGATTGCCGCGCCGTGCCTGTTCGCGTTCGATGGCTTCGAAAAGCGCCTTAAAGTTCCCCTTGCCGAAACTGCGGCTGCCCTTGCGCTGGATCACTTCGTAAAACAGCGTCGGACGGTCCTCCACCGGCCGCGTGAAGATCTGGAGCATGTAGCCTTCATCATCGCGGTCCACCAGGATGCCGAGCTCCTGCAGGTCCGCGATGGGCTCATCGATGTGCCCCACGCGCGCCAGAAGGTCTTCGTAGTAAGTCGAAGGCACCCGCAGGAAATCCACTCCCTGGTCGCGCAGTGCCCGGACCGTCTCGATGATATTGTCCGTCGCCATCGCGACGTGCTGCACGCCCGGCCCGTGATAAAACTCCAGGTATTCTTCGATCTGCGATTTGCGCTTGCCCTCGGCAGGCTCGTTAATGGGGAACTTGACGCGCTCGTTGCCGTTCGACATCACCTTCGACATCAGCGCCGAATACTCGGTCGAGATGTCTTTATCGTCGAAGTGCTTGAACATTTTGAAGCCCATCACGCGCTCGTAGAACTCGACCCAGCGGTTCATCTCGCCCCAGCCGACGTTCCCCACCATGTGGTCGATGTGCTTCAGCCCGACTTGCTGCGCCAGCCGGTCGGGGCCCGGGACGGCGACAAAACCGGGCAGGAAAACACCGGTGTAATTGCGCCGTTCAACGAACGTGTGGATCGTGTCCCCGTAAGTCGCGATCGCCGCCAGCCGCGCTTCGCCGTGCTCGTCGCGCAGCATTTCCGGCTCGCGCACGCTGCGCGCGCCCCGCCGCGTCGTCTCGCGCCAGGCCGCTTCCGCGTCATCCACCCAGAGCGCGATGTCGCGCACGCCGTCGCCATGCCGCCGCACGTGTTCGCTAATCGGATGGTCGGGGTCGAGCGCCGTCGTCAGCACCAGCCGGATCTTGTTCTGCACCAGGACGTAGGAAGCGCGGTCGCGCGTGCCCGTTTCCGGCCCGCGATACGCCGCCAGCGCGAAGCCGAACGCGGTGCGGTAAAAATGCGCCGCCTGCCGCGCATTGCCTACGTAATATTCGACGTAATCCGTGCCGTTGAGCGGCAGGAAGTCCTTCTCAACGCCCGAAGTGGGATGCTCCAACGTTTGCTGCACAAACCCTCCTCATCGCTTCGACGCAGAGCCGGTTGTCCTCGTCGGTCCCGGTCGAAATCCG
>DATGMB010000301.1:0-14634 GCA_035293845.1 Bryobacteraceae bacterium | reverse complement strand
CGCCACTTTCGAGGGCGATGGCGAAAAGGAGCTCACCGGCGTCGCTCCGCTCGAAAGCGCGGGAGGCTCCGAGCTCGCCTTCGTCGGCAGCCGCAAGGCGGCCGAACAGGCCGAAGGCTCCGCTGCCGGCTGCCTTCTCGTCCCGCCGGAATGGCCTACCCCCAGTTACCGCACCGTGATCCGCGTGCCCAATCCCCGCACCGCGTTCGCGCGCGCCATGAGCCGCTTTTATCCCGCGGCGGAGATCCAACCGGGCGTTCACCCCACCGCCGTAATCGGCAAGGATGTCGAGCTCGGCGCCATGGTCTACATCGGACCGCACGCGGTGATCGGCGACAGCTCGCGCATCGGACTCGCCACCAGCATCGGCGCCGGCTGCGTGGTCGGCAAGCGCGTGGCGATGGGTGAAGGCTGCGTGCTGTATCCCCACGTCACCATCTATGACAACGTCGATATCGGCCGCGGAGCCATCCTCCATTCGGGCGCGGTCATCGGCGCCGATGGCTTCGGGTACGTGATGGAGCGCGACCGCTGGCACAAGTTCCCGCAGGTGGGCCGCGTCGAGCTCGGCGATTTCGTGGAAATCGGCGCCAACTGCTGCGTGGACCGCGCCGCTTTGGGCGTGACGTCCATCGGCGAGGGCACCAAGCTCGATAACATGGTGCATGTGGGGCACAACTGCCGCATCGGCCGGCACGTCGTGGTGGCCGCGCAGACCGGCTTTTCGGGCGGCGTCGTCGTCGAGGATTACGCGGTGATCGGCGGCCAGGTCGGCATCGGGGATAAAGCGCGCATTGAGTCGCGCGCCACGCTGGGCTCCGGCTGCGGCGTGCTCACGTCGAAGATCGTGCGCCGCGGCGAGACCGTCTGGGGCACCCCGGCGCGCCCGCTGCGCCAGCACCTGGAGCAGCTCGCCAATCTCGCGCGCCTGCCCGAAATGCGGCGCGAGCTTACGGACATCAAGCGCCGCCTGGCCGAGTTGGAGCGGCAGCGCTGATGCTGGTGGCGGTCGGCGGGCATTCCCGCAACATCGGCAAAACCTCGGTGGTGGCCGGGCTGATCCGGAAGCTCCGCGACCGCCGTTGGACCGCCGTGAAGATCACGCAGTACGGCCACGGCGTCTGCGCAAGCGAGGGCAAGGATTGCGGCTGCGAGGCGGAGCTCGACCACCCCTTCGCGCTCAGCGAAGAGTACGAGCCCTCGCGCACCGATTCCGGCCGCTTCCTCGCCGCCGGCGCCGAGCGCTCGTTTTGGCTGCGCACCCCCGCGGGCGGCCTCGCCCGCGCGGCGGACACGGTCCGAAAGCTACTCGCGCAGAGCCAGAACGTGATCGTCGAATCGAACAGCATCCTCGAGCTGGTCCGTCCCGACCTGTTCCTCATGGTGCTCGATTTTTCCTGCCAGGACTTCAAAGCCTCCAGCCTCCGCTTCATGGACCGCGCCGACGCCTTCCTCCTAGTGGACCGCGGCATCAACGCGCCCATTTGGGCCGATATCGCGCAGGGCTTGTGGGACACGAAGCCGCACTTCCTGATCGCGCCGCCGCGATATGTGACCGCGGAAGTGGTGGATTTCGTGCGTCAGCGGATGTAGGGGCGGCCATACGCCGGCCCGCGCCATGCTACAACTTCACCGCCGTCGTATTCCCGCCGCACACCACCACGCCCACGCGCTCGCCCGGCTCAGGCCGGTACACGCCGGAAAGCAGCGCCGCGAACGCCGCCCCGCCGCCCGGCTCGGGCAGCACGCGAACGGTCTCCCAGAGCGCCTTTTGCGCCGCGAGGATCGCCTCATCCGGCACCAGCGCGACGCGGCTGATATAAGCCTGGGCCAGCGGGAACATCATCTCTCCCACCTGCCGCGGCGCCAACGAATCCGCCGCGACGCCGCCCGAAGGCGCATCCACCGGCCGTCCCGCTTCGAGCGCCCGCGCGAGCGTTGGGCATTGCTCCGGCTCCACCCCCACAATGCGCACCCGCCCGCCGTACCACGCCGCAATGCCGCCGATCAGCCCGCCGCCGCCCACCGCCACCAGCAGGGTATCGAGGTCCGGCGCCTGCTCTTCCAGCTCCAGCCCGAGCGTGGCCTGTCCCATGAGCGTCTCGATCTGGTCGTAGGCGTGGATCGGCAGTGCGCCGCTTTCCGCCGCCCAGACGCGGCTGGCGGCCAGCGCCTCGTCATAGCGCTCGCCGGTGATTACGCAGTGCGCTCCATAACCCTGGATGCGCTCGATCTTGGCGGGTGAGGAGACCGTCGGAACGAAAATCGTCGCGGGCTTGCCGAGTTGTCTGGCGGCAAACGCCACCGCCGCTCCGTGATTGCCGCCCGACGCCGCGACCACACCCGCGGCCGGGACCGCGCGCGTCAGCAGGTTGGTGAACGCGCCCCGCGCCTTGAAGGAGCCGGTGTGCTGCATCAGCTCCAGCTTCAGGCTGACGCGGCCGGGCGCGAGCCCGAAATCTGCCGCCTCGATGTCGAGTACCGGCGTGCGGCGCATGTGGCGCCGGATCGTTTCGTAGGTCCGCGCGATGGCATCGCGCGTGAGTGTGTGCTGGATTTGCGGAGTCAAGCCTCAGTATGGCAAATTCGGACGAGACTGCGGTATTTTCACCGGGATGGCACAGCAAAACGCAACAGTTACGGGGCTCCCCGAGCATGGCCTGGTCCTCTCCGGCACGATCGCGGAGCCGGTGCTGGAGAATCTCACCGGCCAGCGCATCCTGGCGTGGGCGCTGCGCTGGGTTCTGGCGCGACCTAATATCAGCGCACCGCTGAGCTATGTGTGCGTCTTTAACTCGCAGCTTCTTTCAAAGACCGGGGCAGACCGCGCAGCGCTGGCCCCTGGAAGTAGCCGGGCACACCGATACGAGCAGGGGACCCGCGATATCGCGCAAGGAGAGGCGCCGGTTTCGGTCAGCCTGGATTTGGCCATGCTTGACGATGGTTCGGTCGTCGGGCCCGACCTGGGGCAGTCCTACGACCGCATTGAGGCAGCCGCAAAGGCCCTTCGCGACGTCAATGCGAAGGTTATCAGCGACAAAGACGCCGGTGTCTCCCCAGATCAGATATTCGGCGATTTGACAGCCTTGGCAACGCAGCCCCGGCCCTCCGGATCTCTCAAGGACGCCGCCGTCCTGTACCGCATCATGGCGCAAACATACGCAAGGGACCTGCTCGCGGAACGAACGCAGCACGGTGATGCCGGCGCATTTGCCCTGGCAATGGATAACCAAACGGTTGTGCAGCCCAGGCGGAAAAGTGAGACACGCACCGCCTTTCCCGCTTAGGCTCGAAGGGACTCCCACGGCCCCACCGCGGCATCGGCGACCCGCGGAGGCCTGCGGCCTCGGGGCCGTGGTATACCCGAATCTATGGACCACCCTCGCGTTTCGCGTCGCGCTCTCCTGGCCGGAGCGGCGGCGCTGGCAGCCCGGCCCGCGGCGGCGGCCGGCGGGAAATTGAAGGTCGCGATCTTCTCCAAGCACCTCCAGTTCGTCCAGGGCTCTGAGCTCGCCAAAACCGCCGCCGATCTCGGTTTCGATGCCGTCGACATCACCGTGCGCAAGGGCGGCCACGTGGCGCCGGAGCGCGTCCGCCAGGACCTGCCGCCGCTGGTCGCGGCCATTCGTGAGCGCGGCCTCGACGTGCCCATGGTCACCACCGATATCCTCGACGCCGCCTCGCCGTACGCCGAAGACATCGTCGCGACCGCGGCCGGGCTCGGTATCCGCCATTACCGCTTCGGCGGCTTCAAGTACACCGCGGACCGCCCCTACGCCGCGCAGCTCGATGCACTCCGCCCGCGACTCGCCGGACTCGCCGCGCTCAATGCCCGTCACGATAGCTGCGCCATGTACCACACGCACTCGGGCGTTGGCCTCGTCGGCGCTTCCATCTGGGATCTGTACCTCGTGATGCGCGATCTCGATCCGCGGCACATTGGGGTGAACTACGATATCGGCCATGCCACCATCGAAGGCGGCATCGGCGGCTGGATCAACAGCTTCCGCATCACCGGCCCGCACCTGCGCGGTATCGCGGTCAAGGATTACGTGTGGCGCAAGGATGCGAAGGGGCAGTGGAAGGAGGCATGGGTTCCGCTCGGCGAAGGCATGGTGCATTTTCCGGAATTCTGGCAAATGGTGGCGGCCTCCGGATTCGCCGGCCCGCTACAGATCCATTTCGAATACAAGCTGCCCGAAGCGCGCGAGGGCATCTACGGCGCGATGCGGCGCGACCTTGCAACCCTCCGCGGCCAGCTTGCGAAGGCCGGCCTGTGAGCGTCACGCGCCGCGAGTTTCTGGCCATGCCCGCCTTCCTCGCGCTGCCGCGCCCGACCGATGCGCGCGTCGACGAGGTCCGCATCGAATTTGCCGACTACCTCTACCGCGCGCCCTACAAGTTCGGCGGCCGTGAAGTCGACCGCGTTACGATGCTCAACGTCCACTGCCGGATTTCGAACAAGGCCGGCCGGTCCGCCGAAGGTTTCGCCGCCATGCCGCTCGGCAATGTGTGGTCGTTTCCGGCGCCGGATATCCCGTACGACACCACGCTCGCGGCCATGAAGTCCCTGGCCGCCAAGATCGCGCGCCTCACGCAGTCGTTCACCGAATACGCGCATCCGCTGGACATCAACCACGCGCTCGAACCCGAGTACCTGAAGGCCGCGGCCGAAACGTCGCGCGAGATGCAACTCGCGCGGCCCATCCCCAAATTGTGCACGCTGGTTACCGCGAGCCCGGTCGATGCCGCCCTCCACGACGCCTTCGGCCGCCTGCACGGGCGCAACAGCTTCACAGTGTGCGGCCGCGAGTTCGTGCGCTTCGACCTCAGCCATTATCTCAATGGCGATTTCCGCGGCGAGTACCTGGACCCGTACATCCTCTCGACCCCCGCGCCGCGCATCCGCATGTACCATTCGGTGGGCGCGTCGGACCCGCTGACTGCCGCGGATGTTCGCAAGCCGATCGGCGATGGCCTGCCCGAAACGCTCGCGGAATGGATTCCCTTCAACGGCGTGACCGCGCTCAAGATCAAACTGAACGGCAACGATCTGGCCTGGGACGTGGACCGGGTGGCCGCGATCGACCGCGTCGCGACGGCCGCGCAAGCCGCGCGCGGCGTATCGGAATGGTTGTACTCGCTCGACTTCAACGAGCGCTGCCCGAACGTCGAATACCTGCTTGAATTCGACCGCCGGCTGAAGAGCAAGGCGCCGGGCGCATTCGCGCGCGTGCAGTACATCGAGCAGCCGACCGCGCGCGATCTCGCCGCGAATCGCGGGAACACGATGTTCGAGGCCGCCAAGCTCCGGCCGGTGGTCATCGACGAATCGCTCACCGGCCTCGATGCGCTGCTGCTCGCGCGCGAGATGGGCTACACCGGAGTGGCGTTGAAGGCCTGCAAGGGCCAGTCGCAGACGCTGCTGCTCGCCGCGGCCACGCAGAAGTACAAGATGTTCCGCTGCGTGCAGGACCTGACCTGCCCCGGCGCGGCGCTGGTGCATTCCGTGGGGATCGCGTGCCACATCCCCGGCGTGGCCGCGCTCGAAGCCAACGCCCGCGAGTATGTCCCCGCGGCGAATCGCGGCTGGGAGAAGCGCTTCCCCGGAATCTTCGAAGTGCGCGACGGCTGGATGCGCACCGCCGGCCTGGACGGCCCGGGACTCTGCACGAGCTGACTACCGGATCGCGGAAAACGGCAGCGGACGCAGGATCGTGTTGCTGATATTCGAGACGATCTCCGCGTCGCTGAGACCGGGCTGGGCGCGCAGTTTCTGCCACTCCGGGTCGGCGCCGAAGGCGCGCCACAGGCGGTCGCGGGCCGCCAGGTCGTCGTAGCAGAGCATGTAGGTGAGGCTTGGCATACGCGGGCCGGCGATGCGGCTCCCGAAAAACACCGGCGCCATTCCGAGACGTTTGAAGATCGCGGCTTCGCCGTCTTCGAACATCTTCACCTTGCGCTGCAGCGCCTTCTCGTTGGGGTTTTCGTAGGTGCGCAGTTCGAAGATGCGGCTGGCGCGGCGTCCTTCCGTTGGCGGCACGTCCATGGCGGGGAACTTGTCGAAGGCGTAGAGCAGAATCCCTTCCATGCGGTCGTAGGCCGGGTCGCCGATCGTATTGTAGGCGTCCCAGCCCTTCTGGAGCTCCTTGTCGCCGGCGATCGCGGCGTGCGACGTTTCCATGCCGGCCCACGAGGGATGGCTCACGACTGCGAGGATGTAGGGGGCGCCCTCGCCGATCACCGGGCTGAAGAAGCCGGCCGTCAATCCGTTGCGCTTGAGGGCGGGCGCATAGGTGTCGCGCAGGTACGCGGTGGTGCGCTCCACCTGCGGCCCGTTGTGCATGTAGTAATAGTGGAGCGAGTAGACGGAATTCTTCTGCGAATTCTCAGCCGCGGCGGCGGAAAGGCCCGCGGCGGCGGAAGCGGAAGCAGCGACGAAGCGGCGGCGGTTCACCCCCTCAGTGTAGCGTCACTCGGGCTCCCGCCCCGCGCGGCCCACTGCGGCCTTCCATCGCGGCCGCGCCGGGCCCGGCTGCGGGCGCCCGCGGCTGCGGGGCCCGGCGGCGCGCGCTTGTTACGATAGCTGCTTGGAGCAATTCGCCCTCGAATTCGACCTCGCGCCGGAGCGGCGCATCTTCACCGTTTCGGAGCTGAATGCGGCCATTCGCGCGGTGCTGGACGCCGAGTTTCAGGAGGTATGGGTCTCGGGCGAGATCTCGGGACTCAAGCTGGCGGCCAGCGGCCACTACTATTTCACCCTCAAGGAGCGGGAGGCGCAGGTGCGCTGCGTCGCGTTCCGCTCGAGCCATCGCTACTGGAAGTTCAAGCCGCAGGACGGGCTGGCGGTGCTGGCGCGCGGGCGGATCGATGTCTACGAAGCGCGCGGCGAATATCAGTTGCAGGTCGAACTGCTGGAGCCGCAGGGACTCGGCGCCCTGCAGCTCGCCTTCGAGCAGCTCAAGAAGAAGCTGGCGGCGGAAGGGCTGTTCGCGCCGGAGCGCAAGCGGCCGCTGCCGCGCTTTCCGCGGCGCATCGGCATCGTGACCTCGCCGCGCGGCGCGGCGATCGCGGACATGGTCCACATCCTCTCGCGGCGCTTCCCCGGGCTGCATATCCGCCTGTTCCCGGCGCAGGTGCAGGGCGAGGGGTCGGTCGAGGACGTGGTGCGCGGGATCGAGTACTTCAGCCGGACGCGATGGGCGGATGTGGTGATCGTGGGCCGCGGCGGCGGGTCGCTCGAAGACCTGTGGACGTTCAACGAGGAAGCCGTCGCGCGGGCGATCGCCGGCTGCGCGGTGCCGGTGATTTCCGCGGTGGGGCACGAGACGGATGTGACCATCGCGGATTATGCCGCCGACCTGCGCGCGCCCACTCCTTCGGCCGCGGCCGAGCTGGCGGCGCCGCTGCGCGAGGACGTGCTCGACCGCGTGGCCGCCGCGCGCGCCAAGGCGGCGCAAGGACTTCGCTACCGGCTCGCCATGCTGGAGCGGCGGCTGCGGCAGCAGGGCATCGACCGCGCGCTCGGCATCCTGCACCGGCGCGTGGGACGAAACCTGCAACGCATCGACGAGCAGGAGTTTCGCATGCGCGAGCGGATGCGGGAAGCGCTCGGCCGCGCGGAACGCTCCCGGCGCGCGCTTGAGGACCGGCTGCGCCGCTTCGACGCGCGTCCGCGTCTGGCGGCCGGACGCCGCCGCATGGAAACGGCGCACGCCGCGGCCGTGCGGACCATCGAGACCCGGCTGGCGCGGCGGCGCAGCCGGCTGGAGCAGCTCGCGGCGCAACTCGCGCAGCTCAGCCCGCTGCGGATTCTGGAGCGCGGCTACGCGATCGTTTCGAATGAGACCGGAATCCTGAAGGATGCAGCCGCCGCGCCGGCCCGTTCGCGGATTCACGTGCGCCTCGCCAAAGGCGAACTGGACGCGGCGGTAATCGAGGCCGAGGAGCGGCGGTAGCGCGGGCCCCCAAGGCCGGCGTGACCGGGAGCGGTAGCGGTAAAGAAATCAGAGCGCGACGGCTGATATAATGAGCCTCCGAACAGGAGGACCCTTTGTCTCATACTACGACCCGCCGCCGTTTTTTCCTGGGCGCCGCCACGGCCGCGGCTGCCGCGCGCGTCTGGGGCGCAAACGATAAGATCAACGTCGGCATCGTGGGGCTCGGAGGCCGCGGCAGCAGCCACCTCAATACGTATACCGGCCTCGCCGAAGCTCAGGTCGTCGCTCTGTGCGACGTGAATCAGCCCGCGCGTGAAAGAGCCCAGGCAACGTTGGCGCGGAAGGGCATGGAGAAGGCCAGAGAATTCGAAGATATGCGCCAGATGTTCGCGGACCCGAAGGTCGAGGCGGTCTCGATCGCGACGCCGAACCACTGGCACGCGCTCTCCGCGATCTGGGCGATGCAAGCGGGTAAGGACGTCTACGGCGAAAAGCCCGCCTGCTACAACATCCACGAAGGCGCGCGCATGATCCAGGTGCAGCGCGAAACCAAACGCATCATGCAGGTCGGATCGCAGCACAAGAGCTGGCCGTTCAAGATCAAGGCGATCACCGCCATGCAACAGGGCCTGATCGGCAAGCTCTACATGGCCAAAGCGCTGTGCTACAAGCTGCGCCCGTCGATCGGCCACACGCCCGACAGCCCCACGCCCCCAGGCCTGAATTGGGACCTGTTCCTAGGCCCCGCGCCGATGCGGCCCTTCAATGAGAAGCGCTTCGCCTATTATTGGCACTGGTTCTGGGACACCGGCAACGGCGATATCGGCAACCAGGGGGTGCACGAGACCGGTATCGCGAAATGGGCACTCGGCGATCCCACGTGGCCGAAGACCGCGATGGCGTTCGGCGGCAAGTTCGGGATCGACGATGACACCGAAACGCCCAACACGCTGACGGCGGGGTTCAGCTACGGCGACGCGCAGCTCGTGATCGAGGTACGAGGCCGCATGACCAACGGCGAAGGCGTTCGGCAGGCGCATGTGGTGACGGCCGGACCGATGGGCGGCGGCCGCGGACGCGGCGGACAGCGGCCCCCGGAGGGCGCGGCCCCGGCGGCGCCCCCGCAGGTGGCTACCGCGAGCAATCCGCTCAACGTCGGGGTCGGAAACCTCTTCTATGGAAGCGAAGGCTGGGCCGTGATGAGCGACCAGGGCTTCCAGGCGTACAAGGGCGATTCGAGCGAGCTGATCATGGAGGAAAAGCCCGACCGCAGCGCAGGCGATCCCACGGGCCTCCACATGCGCAATTTCCTGGAATGCGTGAGATCGCGCCGCGAGGAGGATCTCCACGATCCGGTCGTCAAGTCCGTGCCCAGCGCCGACCTGTGCCATCTGGCCAACATCAGCTACCGCGTGGGCCGCGCGCTGAAGATCGAGCCGGGTGCGACGCCGAAGTTCACGGGCGATGCGGAAGCGACGGCCATGATCACGCGGCCGAAGTACCGGGCGCCGTACATCGTCTGACGCTCAGTTCCCGACAACGAAAAGACGGCCATCGTTCTGGGTGTAGATCTTGCCGTCCGGACCCAGCGAAAGAGGCGTATAAGCCGCCCCAATCGCCAGGTTCATAAAGATGCTCGCAGCCGACTTGCCGCCCTGGCGGATCAGGTAGAGATTCCCGTCCTCGGAGTTGGCATAGACATTGCCAAGCTGGTCGACTGCGGGCGCGTTGATGCACCACTCGAAGCCATTGGGATGGTTGGACACGCACGACAGAGTTCCGTCCGGATTGCGATGGCAGCTCTGCGTGTTCGTGTTCTGGAACTTCCATTCCGGCACCAGTGAAGCGTTGAGCTGCGTGATGTAGTAGGGGCCCGGAGGCGCAACCGGACAGAAGTTGGGGTCGCTGCAGTACGAACTGGTGTCGTAGTGGTTGTCCTTGAGCACGACCGAAAAGGTGCCATTGTGGGGATAGATGGCCGGAGTGGTGTCCCAGCCGAAATCATAAGCGGCGAGAAACCGGCCGGCGGCGCTGAAGCGGAACAGGTGGCCGCGCGCGAAGTTATAGAGCGTGTACGCGCCGTACAAGACGCCGCCATCCGGGGTCACCGTGGGGCTGGAAGTGGACTGGTCGATGACGCGGCCCGCGGGCTGCTCGTTGGTGGCGGGATCCACACCGATAGCCGCGCCCGCGCTGCATCCGCCGAGCGTTCCATTCGGAGGCAGGACCACTCCGCAGCCATCGTTCAGAAGCCCGCGGAGCGACGCCGCCCATTTCAGGCTGAGGTCCGGATTGAAAGCCACCACATAGGAAAAGCGGCTGGCGTACGGATTGTGCGCCACGGATACGGAGTAGATGGTGCCATCCGGCGCAATCGCCGGCGCGACATTGACGCCGGGCCGCTGCGAGAGGCAGGGCACGGTGCTCTGGACCCGCGCGGACGGAGTGGGAGGCCAGGGCAGGGGCGCGCCATCATACGCGAAAGTAGTCTCGCAGGTGACCGGCGCTCCCGGGATCAGGGTCTTGTAGCTGACCATCTGTGACTTGCCATCGACGCCGATCTTCACCAGCCAGGCCCCTGGGATGTCGGCCGCGTTCTGTCCGTCGAAATTGGGACCGTACGACCAGGGGTCGTTGGTCGCCTGGTCGTTGGTGATATTCAGCTTGAGGGCGTTGTAGTAGATGTTCCCCTGTGAATCGGCGGTGAGCGGCCCAGCGACGAAGATGGTGGGATCGACGGCGCCGCCGAAGGGATTGATGTGCGCTTCCACCTGACCGGCGCCTTTGTTCAGCTTCCAGACGGTTCCGCCGAGGCCGGGCACATAGATGTGCTGATCGGTGACGGCGGCGTGGAATACGGGTTCCCAATCTCCCAATTCGCCGCTCGCGTCCGGTTCCGGTTTCCAGTCACTGGCGAATGTCCACATCGTGGCGAGGGCGCCTCCCTCCCAATGGAGGCGCTTTTCATTCCACGTCTGATTGTTCCAGTTATCCGGGCCGCAAGGATAGGGTTCGTATGTGCCTGGCGGGTTGCAGTTGACGTACTTCCCGGACTTGAATTCCATGAAGACGTCCTGGTCCTGCACCAGAGGCGTTTGATAGTGGACCAGCAACTCGCCGAAATCCTCGGACTGAGCCTGGGAAACAAAAGGATCGTACACCAGGTTGGCCAGGATTCGCGAGACATTCTGACCAATTACCTGGGGATTACCGGTATGTTGAGGGTTCTGGCCCCATTGTAACCAGTCCTCGGCAAAAGCCAGCGCGACCAGCCCCGTTCCGATCGTGACGATCAGCAGCGCACGCATATTTCCTCCTTGCGTGGTCCGGCGTAGTTTCGGGAAGCTTATACCACTCCGGGAAAGATTACAAGCGTGGGATGCTATGGGCCTGATCGGCCAGCGCCCGTACGTGCGCGGCGGCTGCCGAGGCGAGGCCTGAGAGGTTGTAGCCGCCTTCGAGGACTGAGACGATGCGGCCCTGCGCATGGCGGGCGGCGATCTGCTGGACGGCGGCGGTGAGATCGGCGAAATCGGCGTCTGTGAGCGTAAAGCTGCCGAGCAGATCGTCGATGCGGGAATCGAAACCGGCGGAGATCAGCAGCAGTTCGGGGCGGAAGGCATCGAGCGCGGGAACGAGCGATTGCTCGACGGCGCCCAGGATTTCGCGGCGGCCGGAGCCGGCGGGGAACGGGAAATTCATCGTCGTGCCCTTGCCCGCGCCGGCGCCCGTTTCATCGGCGCGGCCGGTGCCTGGATAGAGCGGCCATTGGTGCGTGCTGAAGAAGAAGACCGAGGGATCTTCATAAAAGATGTCCTGCGTGCCGTTGCCGTGGTGCACGTCCCAATCGACGATGGCCACGCGCGCGATTCCGTGGCGGCGCTGCGCGTAACGGGCGGCGAGGGCGACATTATTGAAGATGCAAAAGCCCATGCCGCGGCCCGCGTTGGCGTGGTGGCCGGGCGGGCGGACGGCGCAGAAGGCATTGCGAGCGCGGCCGGTCATCACGGCATCGATCGCATTCAGCACGCCGCCGGCGGCGCGGGCGGCCACTTCCCAGGAGTTCGGGCCGATATCGGTGTCGCCGGTCGAGAGATAGAGACAGCCGGAGGCGATATCGCGGCGGGCGATCGCGAGATACTCGGGCGTGTGGCAGAGGAGCAACTCGTCCTCGGTAATGGCGCGGTGCTCGATGGGGAGCAGGCGTTCCGAAAGCGGCGCGAGGGCGGCCACCACGGCGTCAAAGCGTTCGGGGCGCTCGGGGTGCTCGCGTCCGGCGAGGTGTTCGCGGCAGATGGGATCGGCGAGGAAAGCGGTCGAGGGCATCTCAGACTCCACGGCGGTTGCCGTATAGATCGACGTGCAGGCGGGGGCTGAAGCGGAAGCCCTCCTGCTTGCAGATTTCGGCGAGCCAGATTCCGCGCTCGCGCAGCTCTTCCGGGGCGACGCCTTCGGGCATCAGGATGACGCGCGCAGGATCGGCGGCAAGCGCGGCGACGAGATCGCGGACTTCCGGCAGGTCTTCCGGCGCGCGGATCACGAACTTCAACTGGTAGTCGTAGCGGCGCATGAGCTCGGACAGCGTTTCGGGCTGGATGCGGAGGCGGTCGTGGCGGGCGGCCCACGCGCCTTCGGGAACCGAGTTGGCGAGCTTGGGGCTGATGCTCATGAGGTCGCAGGCGACCGGCTGGAATACGGTGCCGGCGGTCTCTACGGTGATGTGGAGGCCGGCGCCGCGGAGCCGCTCGGTGAGCGGGACAATCTCCGGCTGGATCAGAGGCTCGCCGCCAGTGACGACGGCGTGGCGGGCGGGGAAGGCGCGGACCTGGTCGAGAATCTCGTCCAGCGAAAGCTCGGTCCCTTCGGGCTGCCAGGAGGTGTAAGGGGTGTCGCACCAGGAGCAGCGGAGATTGCAGCCGGTGGTGCGGATGAACACGGAGGGCACCCCGACGAGCGAGCCTTCGCCCTGAATGGAATAAAAAAGCTCAGCGATCTTCAATGCCGGCCTCTTCGAAGCCTTTTCGGCGCAGGATGCAGGAATCGCACTGGCCGCAGGGGCGGCCCGCGGGATCGGGGTCGTAACAACTGTGGGTTAGCGCGAAGGGCAGGCCGAGCGAGTGCGCGAGGCGGACGATCTCGGCTTTGGAGAGGCGCATGAGCGGGGTGTGGATGCGGACGCGGGTGCGGCCTTCCGCGCCGGCGGCGGTGGCGAGGTTCGCCATGCGCTCGTAAGCCTCGATGAATTCGGGCCGGCAATCGGGATACCCGGAGTAATCGAGGGCATTGACGCCGATAAAAATGTCGGACGCGCCGAGGACTTCGGCCCAGGCCAGGGCAAACGAAAGAAAGATCGTGTTGCGGGCGGGGACATAGGTGACCGGGATGCCGGTGGACATCTCCCCGGAGTGGCGGCCCTTGGGAACCGGGATATCGGCGGTGAGGGCGGAGCCGCCGAGGGCGTCGAGGCCGGTGCGGATTACGAGGTGGCGGGCCGCGCCGAGAGCGTCGGCAACGCGGGCGGCGGCATCGAGTTCGATGCGGTGGCGCTGGCCGTAATCGAAGGACAGGGCGTAGCAGGCGAAACCGTCACGGCGGGCGAGGGCCAGGCAGGTGGAGGAGTCGAGGCCGCCGGAAAGGAGACAGACGGCCGGTCGCGCGGCGGCAGGCGGCGAATTTTGACGAAACGAAGCCATTTGAAAAAATGACAAAACGAACCCAAGGCTACCCGTAAGCAACTGATACGACGGCGCTTGCTCGCTGAAAAACGAACCCATCGCCGAACCCAGGGGTCAGGTGTTTCCCGGATGGGTGGCCTGAAGCGATCCGCCGTCCCGCGGGGTGAGGCGCCTCTACTGGAACGATAGCACGAGGCCGCTGGCGTAACTCGCCCGTGGGCGGGTAAGTTGCTGAGCGGGCGGGGAATCGAAAATGGGACCGGGCGTCACCGGGAGGGACTGGCGGCGAGCGGCTGCGGGAGCCATGCGCATGGCGCGGGGACGGCGCGGGACTGGCTGGCGGCGGAGTGGGGCGGAGGGCGCGAAGCGGCGAGCGGGCACCGCGCGGCGACCATGAGTGGTGCGGCGAGCGGCTGCGGGAGCGAGCGCAGGGCGCCGGGACGGCGCGGGACTGGCTGGCGGCGGAGTGGGGCGGCGAGCGCGGAGCGGCGAGTGGGCCCCGCGCGGCGGTCGTGAGTGGCGCGGCGAGCGGCGGCGGGAACATGCGCATGGCGCGGGGACAGGCGGCACTGGCTGGTGGCGACGTGCGGCGGCGGGCACGGAGCGGAAGATGGCGCCGCGGTCGGCGAGCGGCCGCGGGAGCACGGGAACGGCGCGGGATCGCCGGTGGCGCCGGGCACGGAGCGGGGGGTGGCGAGGATAAGTGTGCGGGCGGCGAGCGGCGGGGGAGCGATGCGCTGCCGGGCATTGTCTGCCGGCGTGCGGCGGCGGGCGCGCCACGCTGCGGGGCGGCACGTAACCGCCGAGCGTGAGTTGGCCTCACGCGCAAGTTGGCTGCGGGGTCTTTCGAACCTCTCGCGCGCCGGGCGTGGGATCGGCCATCCGCTGGCAGGAGAGTTGCAATCATTCGCCGGTAACGGAGTTGATCTGCAAGGTGTGAAGGCGAACGCGCATGCCATTGGAGCGTGAGAGAGGTTCCGCAGCAGACCAACCCCGCTCAGCATCTCCCGAAGCGTCCG